>JAGSPQ010000107.1 GCA_018262385.1 Myxococcaceae bacterium
AAGCACTTGCCCGCCGACTTGAGCGCCTCGGGCCGCCGGGTCGCGGCGCGAATCCTCTCTTCGCTGTGCTGGACGTAGGCGTCGATCAGCGCGCCCGCCCGCCGGCGCCCCCGGCCCGCGTAGTCGGCCAGCGCCTGGACCACGTCGTCGGGCGCATCGAGGAACATGTGGTGCAGCCGCAGCGTCAGCTCGCCCGCTTCCCGCTGGTAGCTGACCATCGTCGACCGGTTGTCGTTCACCACCAGCCGGACCCGGGCGCCCAGATCGGCGGCGATCCTCCGGGCGAGCGCGTCGGCGCGCGGCAGCACCTCTTCCTTCGGCGGAGGAGGCGCCGAGCGGCGCGGCCTGCCCTCCAGCACGGCGGGCACAGCGGCGGCGTCCGCTTTGCGCGGCTTGAACAGCTCCAGCTGGTACGGCGCGAACACGCCCGCCATCTAAATCACCGCCGATCTTCCCTGTGAAGGGCCTGCTCGCGCCGGCCGTGCTCCTTCGCTTCCTGCGCCAGCCGGTCGGCCAGCGCCTCCAGCGCCTCGCGGCCGGTGCCGAAGGCGATCCACAGCGCCTCGAACGAGTCGGACTCCTCGACCGCGAGGCAGGCGTGCTCGCCGGCCTGCCTCGCCTCGTCCACCGAGCCGAAGCGATCCACCTGCAGCCCCCACTGCCCGTGGGCGCGCACCTCGAACGGGTAGAGCCGGCAGGCGGTGGGCCGCTGCTCGGCGGTCAGCGCGCAGCCCTGCGGGCCGTGAAAGACGCACGCGCCGTCCGCGCGCTTGAGCGTCAGCCGCCGGGTCGAGGGCCCGAAGTACCCGCCCCACCCCGGGTGAAGCAGCGACCAGCGCGCCGCCTCGGCCTCGCCCAGCCACTCCCACTCGGTGAAGCGGTCGGCCCCGCGGCCGGTCGCCTCGGTGAGCCGATCGACGTCCGCCCAGGTCAGCGTCGCCAGCTGCTCTTCGCCCTTCACCTCGCAGCAGCTGACGCCGAGGACGCGGGGACAACGGGCGCAGGCAGTCGTCATCGTCTGGGGGTGCCCAAAAGACAACGCCCGGGTACCGCTGGGGCACCCGGGCGTCGGTCTCTTCAGTGAGGCGGCGCGGCTACCAGGCCTTGCCGAAGATGTCGTACAGGCCGCGCATGATCTCCAGGCTGCGCACCGTCTCGCGCAGCTTGCCTTCCCACTCCGCCGCCGAGTACCCGTCGACGCGGGTGCCAGTGGTCTTCGCGCTGACGTACTTCGCCGACTGGGTGTTGGCGCGCTCGATCAGCATCACCGCCGCCGGGGTGCCGACGTACACCGCGCCGGTGTTCTGCTTCAGGCTCGAGTACATGTAGCCGCCGACCAGATCCGGCAGCTGCTTGGCCAGCTCGGTGGCGACCGCGGCGTTGGCCGCGTCGGGGAAGTTGACCGCGGTGTAGTTGTCGGTCGGCTGCAGCGCCTCACCCGAGCCCAGCTTGTAGACCTGGTTGAAGCTGGCGAACTCCTGATTGAAGTTCTCGGTGAAGTACGCCATTCCGAGAACCTGGGTCCAGAAGCGCGTGCCCCACGACGGGCTCGACTCGACCGCTTCCATCGCCAGCACGTTGCCGGTGCCGTCGACCGGAGTCTGGGCAGGAGGCGGGTAGTTGAAGCCGAGGATGTAGCGATCGGCGCGCAGCGCGACCTGCGGCACCACCACCGCCGTCCCGTCGGCCAGCTTGCCCAGCGACGAGGTCAGCGCGGGCTTGTTCTCCGCCCAGATGTCGCGGAACAGCGGAGCCAGCTCGCGATTGAAGGTGATGTAGAACGGCAGCGAGTAGCGCAGCGCGTCCGAGCCACGGTCGACGCCGAGGAAGTTGGTCTCGGAGCTGGTGAGCGCCGCCAGGGCCAGCCGCTGGTCCCAGAAGTGACCGACCTCGGTGATCCGGGTGAAGCCGTCGTACCCGGTCTGGTCGTAGTTCGAGTACATGCTCCGGGCGACGCCGCGCGGGACGTAGGCCACGTCGACGAAGCCCCCACCCGCGGCGGTCTTCGCCCGGGCGATGAACGCCGTCTCCGCGTCCGTCGAGAGGCGGCCGTTGTTGGCCTTGTTGCCGCTCATGTGGACCCAGTTCCCGGTCGCCAGCTTGCCGTGGTAGCCGGTCGACGGAGTCGTCATCTGGCGCAGCAGCAGGTTGGTCGCGTCGGTGACCGCCATCGTCCAGTAGTTCTGCCAGATCGGATCGCCGGCCCCGAGGAGCTCGTCCATCTGCTCCGCGGTGAGCTGGTACGCGCTCTGGGCGAAGTAGATGCCGAACAGCCACTGCTGGTAGACGTTCGGGATGTTCTCCATGTAGCGGCTCTTCGCCAGCGCGGTGTTGACGCTGAAGTTGAACCGGTCGCGGCGGAAGTTGCTCCACACGTACGAGGTGTCGAAGCGCTCGACCCACTTGCTGGTCATCTCGTAGACGTCCGCGCCCTGGTCGTGCCGGTTGCACATCACGCTCGCGCCGACTTCGTAGTCAGAGCAGAACATGTAGGGGACTTCGACCGGCATGTTGCGGGCGGAGACCTTGATGATGTCGCGGGCCCGGTTCCAGTCCGGCTCGAAGAACGCCGGCCCCGGCCCTGCGCCGGACGAGAGGTTGTAGCTCTTCAGCGCCGCCGCGATCTTCTCGTAGATCGGCTCCATCTCGCTCCACTTGCGGAAGCTGCGGTTGCTCATCCGCTTCAGGCCCTGGGCCAGCGCCGCCTCGAAGCTCTGGTTCTTGTCGGCGAACATGAACGGCAGGGTGGTGTAGTGGAACCGGTCGGTGATGAAGCTCGACATCGGGGTGTAGTGCTCGAGCTGCGCGAGCGGGATCTCGACGTGAGCCCCACGGACGGCCAGCTTCTTGGCGCTGTTGTCGGTGTCGACGCCCCAGCTGGTGACGTCGTAGTCGTTGCGCATGTCGTTGAACACTTCGACCCAGCCCGGCTCGAAGGCGCCGGCGTAGCCGAAGAGAATCGCCGCCTCGTCGTACTTGCCGATGCCGTGGATGCTGGCGTTCATCCGCGCGCCGTAGTCCATGATCGACGAGTAGGTCTTCTCGTACATCGAGTCGTCGATCTGCTTCTGGTTCGGCTTGGCCGCGTCGAGGAGGTTCTGGGGGGTGATCGGCAGAACCCGCTTGCCGCCGACCATCACGCCAATCGTCTCCTTGCGCTGATCCCAGTAGCCCTCTTTGTAGTTGAGGGCGTCGGCCGAGGCGATGAAGTTGTGCATCAGGCCGAGGGTGTGACCGACCTCGTGCTCACCGATCGAACGGTAGGCGTCGCGGCGCAGGTCATTCCAGATCTCCGCCTTCGCCAGCGGCTTGGCCTCGGCGAGGGTGCACTGGCTGGGGTTGGCGCAGCTCGGGTCGCCCTTCGCCTGCACTTCGGCGAGCTTGGCGTTGTAGACCTTCAGCTTCGCCTTCGCGATCCCGAGGTAGTCGTCGTCGAAGAACTCGAGCGCGTACTCGCAGCCAATGTCCGGCCGCGGCTTGTTGAGCATCGACTTCTTGTACGCGGTCACCGGGTCGGTGCCGAGCATCGTCTGGAGCGCGACCTGGCGGTAGAAGTTGCTGTCGTTCTGCAGCTTGGCCTGGAAGGCCTTGTTCGGAACGCTGGAGATCACCGCCGAGCGAACCTCGGGCAGGTTGATCAGCTCGCTCTCGAGCGCCGGGTTGCCGTGAATCAGCTTCTCGACGACGGCCTTGCGATCCTGCTTCCGCAGCGGCAGGTGGCCCTGGCTCTGGTAGGCCTGCAGGGTGGCGGCGAAGTCACCGCCCGGCTTGAAGAAGCTGCTCATCGGGCGGGTCGAGTCCGAGATCAGCGGCTGCTGGGAGTTCCACGGCCCGTTCGCCGGGCGGCGGGCGTCGGTGGCGTTGAGGTTGGCGAAGACGTAGTCCTTGATGTCCTTGCCCAGGATCACGTCGGTCAGCGAGACCTCGTTGTTGAGCACGTCGATCTGCTGCGCGGCCGCGCCCGTCCAGCTGTCCATGCCTGGCCCGTAGACGTTCGCCACCGCCTGGACGATCTCGCCGGTCTCCGGGTCCACCGAGGACGGCCCGAGGCCGAGGAGGCCGCCGGTGATCTGCTCGACGTACGGAATCATGTTGAACCGGATGTCGCCCGACCGCGCGTAGGTGCCTGCCTTGCCGCACGCCTCCGGGGCGCCCGGCTGCACCGGGTTCTGGCAGACGTAGAACATCTGGGGAACCTTGCTGACTTCGATCCCGCGGGGCACCGCGACCGCACGGCGGAACGCGTTGTCCCAGCTCGACTCGAGGCCCTTCGCCGCCGGGAACAGCTCGGCCGGGGTGTTCTCGGTCATGAAGTAGACGATCGGGCGCAGCGCGCGCTTGGTGACCGGAATCGTCTTCCCGTCCTCACCCTTGGTCTTGCCGTCCCAGATGTTGTGACGCATCGCGTACAGCAGGCGGCCGGACTCGGTGAACTGGTAGCCCTTGTTGTACGAGAGCATCTCCTGGCGGAAGAAGCCGAACTTCTTCATCAGCTTGTCGTTGTAGACCAGCGGCTCGTACTGCTGGACCCGCTCCTCGTCGACCTTCTTCACCGAGGTGCGCACCCGGACCAGCGCGCTCTCGCAGTCGGTGGTCGGGTTGACCATGCAGTAGGGGATGTCGCCGTAGCCCTCGTAGTAGATGGTCGGGGGATCGACGATCACTTCGCTGGTGAAGTCGAAGTAGGTCAGCTCGCCCGCGGGGCTGCGGGTCTCGAACCAGGCGTTGTCCTTCTGGTTCTGGTCTTCCGCGGTGACCGAGCGGAAATACAGCCCCCGGGCGTTGAAGCTCCCCATGATGGCGCAGTTGGCATACGCATAGCCGCTCGCCGCGGTGCAGTTCTTGGTGTTGTTGATCTGGTTGTTGCGCCAGTCGACCCGCATGAACTCGCGCTCGTACCAGGGGCGATCCGCGCTGTCCTCGGCCAGCACGTTGGTCAGCTCACCGGTCGCCGCGTTGTAGCCGCGCTGCCGATCGAAGTGGCTGAGGATCTTGTAGCCGAACACCGGCGCCCCCTTGTAGGGGCGGCCGTCCTTGAACACCACCGCACCGATCTTCGACTTCGCCTGATCGATGTTCGGGTCGAGGCCGGGGATGAACTCGTAGGTCCGGTAGCCGACGAGCAGATCTTCGTGGATCTCCCAGCGGATCTTCTCGAGGGCGCTGGTGTCTCCGACGGTGGCCGCGCCGCTCGTCTTGGGGACGTCGATGATCGACTCCTGGATGTACCAGGTGCCGGTCAGCAGGTCGGCCTTCTTGGTGTAGTTCGGCATGGTCCGGTCGATCAGCTCGGGCGTGCTGCAGCCCGAGACAACCACCGCCACCGCCACCAACAGCGACGCAGAGTAGGTCTTCATTGAGTTGGCTCCGAGAGTCTTTGCGGTGGTCATGTTCAGAACGCCTTCCCGTACGCCTGGTACATCCCGCGCATCAGGTCGAGGTCACGAATGGTGTCGCGGAAGATGTCCGTCCAGTACTTGCGGCGCTCCTCCACGAGGGCAGGGTTGTTGGCCTCGTCGGCGCCCATGCAGCCGTAGCCGACGTACTCGAGGTACGGGGGCAGCGGGCACTTGGTCGGATCCTTCACCATCTCCAGCTGCTCCTGGCCGATGCCGATCAGCCGGATCGCCGGGGTCGAGTTGGGGGCGGCGCCGTTCTTCTCCAGCGCGGAGTAGCGCGAGCCGGTGGTGATGTCCTGCACCTCGACCGTGTGGAAGCCGGTGGCGACCGTCTGCTGCTCGGCGCCGCCCAGCTTGAAGACCTGGTTGGCCTTGGCGTAGTCGAGGTCGTAGTTGACCCGGAACAGCGCCTCGCCCAGGTAGATCGAGTAGATCCGGCTGGTCCAGGTGAGCTGGATGTTGGCCTGGGCCGGCTTCTGGTCGGCGGTGAGGCAGTTGGTGGTCTGGCCGGCCGCACAGATCTTGCCGGTCTCGCGCGGGTAGTCGAAGCCGCTGATCAGATCCTTGCCGCTGACGAAGCGCTTCCACTCCAGTCCGGGGCAGATGCACATCGGGCTGGTGACGTTCTTCTCCGCGATGGTGCAGCCCGAGTAGCAGGCGCCGTTGACCGGGGGAGTGCCGACCTTCGGGGCTCCGGCCGGAGTGAGCCCGTTCTTCTTCAGGTACATGATCGGCCGCACCAGCTCTTCCTGGTAGCCCCACAGTGCGCTGAAGGTGTCGGTGAGCTCCTTCTTGAAGACCAGGTAGTACGGGATGTTGTAGCGGCGGAAGTCGGCCTGGTCGTCGGCGCCGAGGAAGGTGGCGTCCGGGAACACCGCGGCGAACATCGCGCCCGTCTGGTCGTTGTAGTGACCCGCTTCCTGGAGCCGGTTGAAGAAGCCGAACCCGCTCTTGAAGTCGTAGCTGCTGTACATCCGGCGGCCGAGGCCACGGGGCAGGTCGGCGAAGCCCGAGGCGTTGTAGCGGCTGCGGTAGTAGGTCTGAATCTTGGCTTTGCCTTCCTCGTTGAGCGCGTCGTACTCGTCACCCTCGGTGACGAAGTCCCACTGCGGGCCGCGGGCGAGGTTGCGGTACATGAACATCCCGGTCGGCGGCACCGCCATCACGTTCAGGTGCTGGTTGATCCCGTCGAGCACCGCCATCGTCCAGTAGTCCTGGAGCATCGGATCGAGCGGGTAGTTGCCGCGGATCTCCTGGCCCGGCTGACCGGACTTCTTGAAGAACTCGAACACCCACTTCTTGTAGATGTCGGCCACGTTCCAGAAGGCGCCGTAGGTGCCGTTGAAGGCGCCGCTGGAGCTGAAGTGGTAGCGGTCGCGCTTGAAGTGACTCGAGAAGTAGTAGTTGTAGTAGTCCTCGAGCTCGGTGCGGGCCATCTCGTAGTAGTCGGGGCCGCGGTCGAAGCGGTTGCACGAGAGGATGCCGCCGACGTGATCGTCGGAGCAGAACATGTACGGCACCTCGAGGATCGGAGCGGCGCCAATCGCCGCGGCGTTCGCGTCGGGGTCGTTGATCATCTCGGGGTTGGCCTCGAGCTTGAGGGCGAGGGCGTCGTTGGCCGCCTTCACTTCGCTGTACTTGCGAATCTCACGCTCGCGGAACTTCTTGATCCCGCTCTCGATGACTTCCTTGATCGGAGCGCCGTTCGCGCCGTCGCCGAAGTGCAGCGGGGCGACCGAGTAGTGGAACCGCTCGGTGTAGTTGGGCACCGCCGGGTTGCGGTGCTGGGCGTTGACCATCGGCAGGTCGAGGCCGGCGCCGGTGATCGTCATCAGCGCGCCGTCCGAGCCGGCAAAGTCGCGCTTCTCGCGGCGGGCGCTCTTGAAGACCTCGACGTAGCCGGGGGCGGTGTCGCCCGAGTAGGCGAAGAGGATCGCCGCTTCGTCGTACTTCCCGACGCCGCTCCAGTCGCCGTTGATCTTGCCCGAGTAGTCCATGATCGAGCTGTACTCGGTGTCGTACATCCCGCCGAGCAGCTGGCCGATCGTGCCGTCCGCGGTGGCCTTCAGGTCGACCGGGGTGCGGGGGATCTTGTTCTCGGTGCCGGAGACGACGGTCAGGCTCTCCTTGCGCAGATCCCAGTAACCGTCGTGGTAGTTGATCGCGTCGAAGCTGCCCTGGAAGTTGTGGCGCAGACCGAAGGTGTGGCCGATCTCGTGCTCGCTGGTCGCCTGCCAGGTCGCCTGGCGGATCCGGCTGGAGATTTCGTCGTTGGCGATCCGCTTGGCTTCCTGCGCGGTGCAGGCGGTGCGGTCGGCGCACTTCTCATGCGCGGCGTTGGTCAGCGCGATCACCCGGGCGCTGCGGATGCCCGACTCTTTGTTCGCCAGCGCCATGATGGTGCGGTCGTTGAACTCGGCGAGGTAGATGTTGTTGCGCGAGGCCCACTCGATCCGCTTCTGGCGGTAGGAGTGGCTGTCCTTCACGTTGGTGAGGACGCTGCGCGACGCCTTGCGACGGAACTCCTTGTCGTTGAGCGCCCGGCCCTGCAGCTCGGCCGGGAGGAGGTGGATGACGTCGTCCCCGAAGTCCGGGTTGTCGACCACCGCCGACTCGAGCATCGGGTGCTGGGCGAGCACGTCGGCAGCGACGCGCGACGAGTCCTGGCTGTAGCGCGGCATTCCGCCGCTGGCGTTGAGCGACTGGAGCAGCTCGAGGCTGCGCTCGGTCGGACGCTCGAAGGCGCCGCGGGTCTGCTCGTTGCGGGTCGGGATGCCCTGCAGCTCGGCCTGGAGGGCCTGGCCGTTCTTCGCCACGCTGGCGCTGGAGTACGAGGGGTTTTGCCGCAGGCGCCGTCTTCCTTGACCGGGTTGTCGCAGAGGTAGAACGCCTGCGCGGCCTTGTCGTCGAGGTTGACCGCCTTGCCCTGGGCGGCAGCCGCGGCGCGGCGAAACGCCTTGTCCCAGCCCTTCTCGAGCCGGCGACCGGCGATCATGTACTCGTCGTAGTTCTCCTGGCCGCCCATCAGGTCGGCGCGGGTGAAGTAGTAGAGGATCGGCTTGAGCTCGCGGCTCGCCATCGGGATCGGCTTGGTGCTGTCGATGTCGCCGGCGGCGTTCTTCTCGTAGGAGCTCTTCCAGAAGCGGTGGCGGTTGGCGAGGCGGACGACGGCCGAGTTGTTGTAGCCAAACTTGCGGTCGTAGTTGAGGCGCTCGGTGCGGAAGTAACCGAACTTGCTCATCAGGTCGTTGTCGTACTGCAGCGGCTCGTAGTCCCGGCTCTTGACCGGGTCGACCTTCGCCATCGAGATGCGCATCCGGATCTCGCTGGAGCTGCAGTCGAACTGCTCGCCGCCGCGCAGGAAGCAGGTGGGGTAGTAGCCGTAGTCCTCG
>JAGSPQ010000108.1 GCA_018262385.1 Myxococcaceae bacterium
TTCCTCGAGGAGCTCGACCAGCGACAGGCCCGAACCTTCGGTGGTCTCGAACAGCGGCAGCTTGTTCAGCCGGGCCCCGCGCTTCTTGCGCGACAGCAGCCAGAAGGTCAGCGGCGCCAGCAGCGGGGCCGCCTTTCGACGGTCTTCCTCGCTGGCGGCGAACAGCGCGTCGGCGACCCGCTCGAGCAGCACCTCGGCCTCGACCCGCAGGCGCTCGAGCATCGCCTGGTACGGCGCGTCGAGCACGATGCCCTGGTCGAAAGGCGCGAGTCTGAGCGCGTCGTTGTTGACGATCGCGGCGAGCGGCGCCGGCAGCGCGCCTTCGATCATGCTGATCGGCCGCCGCTCGTGCAGTACCTGCAGCCGCCCTCCCCCGGCCGACACGACCCCCAACTCGCCCTCCAGGTCCTTCTCGTGCAGCGGCCTGCGCCACAGCGCCGCCTCGGGCAGCGCGATCGACTCGAGCGGCTTGATCGCCAGGCGTGAGGATCGGGCGTCGAGCTCACGCCGCAGCGCGACCGTCACGTCCTCGGTGATCGGCCAGCGCGCCAGCGCCGCGCGCAGCCCGGGCTCGATCGCCACCACCACCGGTTCCTTCGAGATCGAGGCCCCGTCGATCCGGGCGGTGACGAAGAGCACCTTCTTGCCCTGGTCGAGGGTGCGGGCCGAGCGCAGCTCGCCATCGGTGCAGGGGAACAGCGGCAGCTCGGCGAGCGCGTCGCCCGTGATCCGGCTGGCCAGGTTTCGTTCGAGCCTCAGCTGCAGCGCGAGCAGGATTGCCCGCCGGGCGCCGGGCGCGGCCGGCTCGGCGAGCGCCCGGCCGAGCAGCTCACCCTCAGCGAGGCGAATCGCCTCGCTCAGGCAGGCCGTCGCGTCGGAGGGCAGCTGGGCCAGCGCAGGGTCTACCCCTTCGATCGCCAGCACGCCGCGGAGGGGGAGGTTGGAGGTGAACAGGTCGTTGACGAAGAACCGGTCGTGGATCAGGACGTCGACCCAGGCGCCGCAGAAGTCCTCCTTCGACAGGCCGATGACGCCCTTGACCTTCGCGGCCGCCACCGCGCCGCAGAGCATCGCTCCCTCAGGGGGCTCGACTTGCGTGATCGGCCGGCTCAGGAACAGATCGCGCCGCTTCTGCTCGGCCAGCTCGACCCGGGCATCCTCGATTCGCACTCCGAGCAGCTCGGCCAGCAGCGCGGCGTGCTCGTCCCGAAGCAGCATCACCCGCATTCCGGCGGGCACGGCCTCGCTCGAATCGAACGGCAGGCTCCACAGCCGCTGCCCGGCGTCCTGCGGGCGAAGGGCGGCGAGCGACAGGGGGCCGGTGGCGCTGCGGAACAGCGGGGCGTGCTCGACCGCCGCCGCCTCGGGGTCGGCCTCGCCGCGCAGGTGCTTGCGCATGAACGCGACCAGAAACTGGGCGTGGCCCGGGGCCATCGCGTCGAGGGTGCCCGGGGAAGAAGAGAGCAGCGCGGCTGCCAGCCGCCGCTCGGCCGCGCGGACCGCAGCGAGGGCCCGCTCGAACGCCGGGCCGCGGACCACGGTGTCCCACAGCTGGTTGGGGACGAAGTCCTTGCAGTCGACGATCGCGCGCCCGAGGGCGTAGCCGGCGGTGAGCGAGGTCTGCTCGATCTGGATCCCGTCGCGCAGCAGGGTCAGCTCGAGGCCCGAGCCGGCGGCGGGAGGCAGCCCGACCTGTCCGGTGACGCCTTCGGCTTCGAGCTCGACCACCACCCGCAGCCCCCCGAGCTTCGCGGCCTGCCGGGGGCCGGCGAGGCGATCGCGAATCGCGCGCTCCTGCTCGAGCCGCTCGCGGGCATTCACCAGCCCACGGGTGGCGAGCTTCCCGAGCGCCCGCTCGAGGTCGACCGGGAGGACGAGCACCGGCGCGCCCGACAGCAGCGTGGCGTCGGTCGGCTCGCTGACGAAGTGCACGGTCGGGTGTTCCTCGAGCGCCGCCAGCGAGATCTTCGATCCGTCGGTGCAGTGGAAGAGCTTCGCCTCGCGCAGCGCCTCGGGGAGCCGGGCACCCGTCCCGCCCTTGTTCGCGTGCCGGACCAGCAGATCGATCGCGTGGGTGGAGAGCTCCGGCAGCCCGGCGGGCACCAGCTTCGAGGCCTCGGACTCGATCGCCTCGAGGACCAGGCTCCACAGCTTGTCGGAAGGGATCTCGGGCCACAGCTTCTCGGGCACGTCCTTCTGCCAGTCGACCACCGCGCGCAGCCGCAGCGGCTCGAGGGACGACACGTCGCCCTGCTGGACGAAGCGGCCCTGGCAGAGCAAGCGAACGAACGCGCCGGCATTGGCGCTCTCGACCAGCCCGACCTCGCCCTTCAGGCCCGAGGCCACGAGCTCGGCGCGGGCGAGGTAGCTGCCCTCGGGGAGCACGGGCGCTTCGATCGGCGACGAGAGCCAGCGGTGCTTGTGCTCGGCGGCGCGCGCCCGGGCCCGGACGGTCTTCGCGGCGTCGGTGCGCTGCCTGGCCGGCAGCAGCTTCGCGATCGGGTCCCCACTGGCCGACTCGAGCAGCGCCATCGGCCTGGGGTAGCTGCCGCGGGGAAACGTCTCGAGCGCGTAGTAGATCGGCCGCCCTTCCTTCTCTTCGCGCTCGAAGTCCGCGGGCGAGAACCACTCGTCGTAGAGCCCGGGGATGAGCGGGAAGCCGGCGAGCACCGGCCGGACTTCAGGGTGTAGCTTCGCGTCGGCCCAGCACTCGAGCGCGTAGTCGCGGTACCGGGTCCGCCAGACCTCCTTCGCCTTCTTCGCGGCGATCAGCGCTCCCATCTTCTGGGTGACGTCGAGGGCGAGCGCGCGGACCTTCGCCATCACCCAGACCACCGCGGGGTCCGAGTCGACCACGTCGGATCCCGAAGCATTGCGCCGCATCTGATCGGAGCGCACCCAGGCGACGAGGAACCTGCCGGGCAGCTCGAGCTCGCGGCGCGCCACCACCACCCCGTCGATGTCGAACACCACCACCCCGGTGGGGCCGCTGGCCGGGACCCCGACGATCACTTCCACCCCCTCGCCTTCGAACGCGCTCGAGACCACCCACCCGCCCTTGACCAGCTCGCCGTTGCCCAGCCGCTTCTTGTTGTGGGTGAGCGCCGGGCCGTAGCGCCGGGCGCGCTCGACGATCGCTTGCTCTTCCGGGGTGACGTCGGCGAGGGCGGCCTTGATCACGCTCCAGCCGAAGCGCTTGCGCACGTGGACGAGGGTGCCCTTCTCCCGGGTCGCCGCCACCGAGACGGTGACCTCGTCGGGCGGGCGGATCTCGAGCGCGACCGAGCCGCTGCGGACCTTGATCCACTTCGGCTCGAGGCCGAGCGCGCCGGCGATGCCGAGCGAGAGGTACCGGGCGCTGCGTCGATCGCCCTGCCCGGCCGAGTCGAGCGCCTGGGCCAGCAGATCCTTCATCACCGCGGGCGCGAACTCCTTGCCGTCGAAGCGCAGGATGATGTCGTCGGTGTCGGTCTCGACCTCGACGGTGCGGGCCTTCACGCTCGAGGCGGCCCTGAGCACCTCGAGCACCCAGTGGTGCGGCTCGGCGAGGCGGAACTCGCGCAGCTTGGCGAGCGCGCGCCGGGCGTCGATCCGGAAGACGCCTTCCGAGACCTTGGCGCCGCCGGCCCGCAGCTGGGCTTCGAGCTCGTCGCTCACGCCAGGGCCCACTTCGTCAGTGCCCAGTCGCGCGCCGGATCGAGCGCGCCGGCGGCCACCGTGATCCTCCGCGCCACCAGCAGCGCGGCCAGCCGGGGAGCGCGCTCGAGCAGCGCAGCCACCGGCGCCAGCTCCGGATGAGCCGGGTCGACGACCAGCACCTTCGGCCCGCCGGCGGTGAACGGCGAAGAGAGCGCGCGCGCCTTCCGCTCGGGCCTGCCCGGCTCGTCGACGAGGACGATCGGCGAGGGCCCGGTCGCGCCGAACAGCCGGGTGACGACCACTTCGCGCGGGCGCGCCTCGAGCAGCTTCAGCGCCGCGAGCAGGGCCGCGCAGAAGGCGGGCTCGCGGGGAATCGGCGACGGCTCGGCGTGGATCCAGTGCTCGTCGGCGACGCAGAGCTGAAACGTCGTCGCGCGGACGAGCCGGGCGATCCAGGGCGAGCTGGCCACCCCTTCGATCACCGGCACGCCCGAGGCGATCAGCCGCGCCACCAGCGGGGTGGACTGGTCGGAGATGAAGAGCGCCTTGTGGGCCTTCAGACACTTCTCGAGCTTCGCGCCCGCGATCGCCCCGCCTCCCGGCTGGCGGATCCAGGTGTTCTCCAGGCCGATCGTCTCGATCGCGTAGCGGAACAGCGCCTGCCAGTCGGCCGCCCCCTGAGGATCCGCCGCGCAGCGCCGCAGCTCTTCCGGCAGCTTCTCGCGCAGCGCGCCTTTGGCCAGCTTCGCCGCCTGGGCGATCGCCTTCTCGAAGTTCTTGTCCCGGCGGACGTTGTCGCGGGTCAGGGTGTGCTCGAGCCAGCGCGAGACGATCTTGATCGCCACCCCCGGCACCAGCGGTTCGGTCGTCTCGAGCAGGGTCAGCCCGCGGTTGTAGAGCCCGCTGGTGGCTGGCAGCTTGCGCGCGACCCCGGCGACGATCAGCGTCCCCTCTTCCCGGTGCTCGACCTGGAAGGGCGCGTCGACCACGAACGGCTCGTTCACCGCCGCAGGCTCCGGGGGCGCCGAGCCGTCGGCCTTTCCCGCCACGAACGCGATGTCCGCTTCCGAGTGGCGGCACCACCGCTTGACCGACTCGGCCGACTTCTGGGCGAACTCCTCGTACTGGGCAACGCCCATCCGCTTGTGGAGCGTGATCCGGGTGCCTTCGACCGGCTGGTCGAGCGCGAGCAGCTCGTAGCTCTTGTCCTTCTTGAACAGCACCCGCCAGAACTCGCCGTCGCGGCCGGTGTCGACCACCACCGCGTCGGGCGCGCAGGAGAAGACGCTGACGAAGCCGATGCCGAACTTCCCGATCTTGGTGAGATCATGCTCCTTGCTCGAACGGAACTTGGTGAGCAGGTAGTCCTCGATCACCTTCCGGTTCATCCCCTCGCCCCAGTCGGTGACGGTCGCGGTGGCGAGGCCCTGCTTCTTCGCGCTCTGGTAGGCGACCACCACCTCGATCCGGGTCGAGCCCGAGTCGATGCTGTTCTGGATCAGCTCCCGGTAGAACGCGAAGGGATCGCTGAACTGGTGAACGAGCTCTTCGAGCAGGTCGGTCGCGGGCCCACCGGTCATTGGCGGCGCACTCTACCTGCAGCGGACGACCAGCGACGCCCCAAGCGCCCGCAGGTGGGCCTGCAGCGGCGCGTGAAGCTCGGCGGGGCAGCACAGCCTGCGCTCGCGCGAGACGTGAAAGCCCAGGGTGGCGCGGCGCCGCAACGCGTCGGGGCCCAGATCGAGGGGAGCAAACGGATCGAGGCTGACGTCGGCGGCCACGTCGCTGCCCGCCCGCTCGAGCACCAGGTGGAGCACCCCGGTGACCGGCTGGGCGTCGAGGAAGGCCTTCAGCGGCGCCCGCGGGCTGGCCACCCGCTTCGGCGCCTCGAACGGGCCCAGCTGCCCCATCACCACCTCGCCCACCTGCACCCCGTCGATCGCGCCCAGCTGGAGGTAGGCCTGCTCGGCGTCCTCCCGGCAAGCGACCTCGAGCGCGCGCCGCAGCGGTTCCTTCACCACCGCCTGCTCGGCTTTGTCGACCCCGAGGTAGCGACCGGTCGCGTCCGAGAGGTGAAAGGTGTAGCGGGCGGGACAGCCGGCGGCGCCGACCCAGCGATCGGAAGTGACGAGGAACCGGCCCGGCCCCCGCCCCTTCGAGACCAGCCGCGCGTGGCTCGACACCAGCGGAGGCAGCGGGGCGGCGGCGAGGGTGGTCGACCAACCAGACGAGGCGCGGCTCGGCCTGGCGCCGTGATCGCGCAGGTACTGGGCCGCCACTTGCTGCATCGCGGTGAGCCGCTCGAGCACCGCGGCCGCCGGCAGCCCGCTCAGCCCGCTGACCGTCACCTCGGCCCGGGTCTTCTTCGGAGCGACCCGGGTGCAGAACTCCAGCAGCGCGAGCACCCGCGCCGCGTCAGGGTAGAGCGCGCCCGGCCGCGCGACCCGGATCAGCCCCGAGAGCATCGAGGCCCAGCCGACCGCCGCTTCTCCCGCGAGGTCCACCATGGGACGAAGAAGAGGCGCTCAGGCCTCGTCTTTCTTCCGGGCCCGGGTCAGCCCGTACTGAGACAGCCGCGTCACCAGCGTGCGCCGCGAGACCCCGAGCAGCTCGGCGGCCCGGGTCTGGTTCCCGTCGCACTTCTCGAGCGCCTCGAGCACGGCGCGCTTCTCGGCCGCCTCGCGCTCGTCCCGCAGGTTGGTGCCCGACGCGCCAGGCGCGGCAGCCTGGGCCGGAGCCCCGCCCGATTTTCCGAGCGCGAGCGAAGCGGGGGTGATCTTCCCTTCGGCCGACAGCAGCTCGGCGCGGATGATCGTGTTGCGCAGCTCGCGAATGTTCCCCGGCCACGGCCAGGCCTTCAGCGCCGCGATCGCCTCGGGGCTGAACTCGGGGGGTTGCCGGCCATCCCTGGCGGCGGCGTCGGCGGCGAAGGTGCGCGCCAGCGGCTCGATCTCGGCGACCCGATCGCGCAGCGGAGGGATCGCCACCGAGATGCCGTTGACCCGGAAGTAGAGGTCGGCCCGGAAGGCACCGCGCGCCACTTCGGCCTCGAGGTCGCGGTTGGTGGCGAAGACGAACCGCACGTCGATCGGCTCGGCCTTCAACCCGCCGACCCGCATCACCGCCCGCTCCTCGAGCACCCGGAGCAGCTTGGCCTGGATCGAGGGAGGGATCTCGCCGATCTCGTCGAGCAGCACCGTGCCGCCCCTGGCGGTCTCGAGCAGGCCCGGCTTGGTCTTGATCGCGCCGGTGAAGCTGCCCTTCTCGTGCCCGAACAGCTCGCTCTCGAGCAGCGACTCGGTGAGGGTGGTGCAGTTGAGCTTCAGGAACGGCCCCGCCGCGCGCTTGCTGCGCCGGTGGACCTCGGCCGACAGCACTTCCTTGCCGCTGCCGGTCTCGCCCAACAGCAGCACGTTGATGTTGCTGGGAGCGATCCGATCGAGCTGCCGGTAGATCGCCGCCATCGCGTCGTCGCGCACCACGAACCCCGGCGCGGGCGCCGCCGCCGGCCGCGCGCACGCCGCCAGCAGCTCTTCGGCGGTGGTGCCGTCGCGGGGCGCACCCGAGGCACCGGCGCGGACGCGGGCCCCGGCGCTGACCAGCTTCGCCGACAGCTTCTCCAGCAGCCGCTGGCCTTCCTCGGCGGTCTTGCCGTGGGCGAGCACCTCGAACTGCCCCGGGCCGAAGCTGGCCACCACGTCGGTCGCGGCGAGCTCGACCGACAGCACGTCCTGGGCGACGCCGGGCGACGCCATCACCTGCAGCCGCAGCAGCGCGAACGGAGCAGTGGCCTTGGCGATCTGCTCGACGAAGTGGGCGTGGGTGATCAGCGTCCACGGCCGGCTGCGATCGGACAGCTCGTCGTGCTGCAGCACCACCAGCGTCTTGCCCAGCTCGATCGTGTCGCCCGGGCTCAAGGTGACCGACTCGTTCGGCTCGAGCTTCCGTCCGCGGACCACGGTGCCGTTGGCGCCGCCAAGATCCTGGATCGTGACCTGCTCGCCGAGGTGAAGGGCGGCGTGGCGCCGGGAGGCCGAGATGTCGTCGAGGCGGATCTCGGCGGTGTCATCGCGCCCGAGGGTGACCGAGCCGGTCTTGGGCAGCGCGTGCGAGGAGCTCCCCTCTTCCGAGATGACCACCAGCCGCCAGCGGTTGGGGCGCGACGAGGGCGGCTTGCTTTGGAGGCGTTCCGTCGGGAGCTGCGAGCGCGACATGGGGGGCAACCTAGTACGACCGCGCGCGCTTCGGGCGCGCTTCGCTCACGGAGCGGCGGCGGAGACCTTCGCGGTGCCGCCGGCGAACTGCAGCAGGTTGACCAGCGCCTCCGCCTCGGCGGCCGCCAGCCCGGTCTTCACCGTCACCGGGGCCTTCTCGACCAGGTCCTTGGCCGCCTTCAGCCCCAGGCCGGTCGCCTCGCGCACGATCTTGATCACCTGGATCTTGCTCGGGCCGATCGCGACCAGCGTCACCGTCGAGGATCCGCCGGCGGCGGGCGCGGGGGGCGGCGGCGCGGCGGTCACCACCTTGCTGTCGGGCCCCAGCACCACCACCGTCGCGCCGGTGGCGTGAATCCGCGCGGCGAGCGCGTTGGC
>JAGSPQ010000834.1 GCA_018262385.1 Myxococcaceae bacterium
TGCTGGAGCTGATCGAGGCCGCTCCCGAGGCGACGTTGGGGCCGAAGGTGGTCCAGCGCTACGGCCGCCGGCTGCCCTACCTGCTCAAGCTGCTCGCCGCCGCCCAGCCGCTGTCGCTCCAGGCCCACCCGAGCTTGAACCAGGCGCGCGAGGGCTTCGAGCGGGAGAACGCGCTCGGCATTCCGATCACCGCCGCGCAGCGCAACTACAAGGACCCGAACCACAAGCCCGAGCTGCTGTGCGCGCTGACCCCGTTCAAGGCGCTGTGCGGCTTTCGCAACGTCGGCCAGACGGCAAGCCTGTTCGAGGCGCTCGGCCAGGCCGGGTTGGCGGCGCGGGTGAAGTCGGGGGCGAAGGTGGCCTTCGAGTATTTGATGGGGCTGCCGAAGGAAGAGGCGGCGGTGCTGGTCGAGGCGGTGGCCGCCGCCTGCCGCCGCCACACCGGGATATGGGAGCGCGAGTGCGCCAACGCCGCCCAGCTGCAGCAGCTCTACCCGGGCGACGTGGGGGTGGTGAGCGCGCTGTTGCTCAACTACCTCGAGCTGAAGCCGGGCGAGGCGATCTACCTGCCGGCGGGCAACCTCCACGCCTACGTCGGCGGGCTGGGAGTGGAGGTGATGGCCAACTCGGACAACGTGCTGCGCGGCGGCCTGACTCCGAAGCACGTCGACGTGCCCGAGCTGCTGAAGGTGCTCGACTTCCGCGCCGGGCCGGTGTCGATCGTCCACCCCACGCGCGAAGGCGAGGAGGACGTCTACCTCACCCCCGCCTCCGAGTTCCGGCTCTCGCGGTTCAGCCTCGAGCGCCGCAGTGCCCAGCCGGCCCGGCGCGGGGTCGAGCTGCTGATCTGCACCGAGGGGAAGGTGACGATCGGCGCGATGGAGCTGCGCTGCGGCGACTCGGTGCTGATCTGCGCCAACGAGGGCCTCTACGCGCTCTCCGGCAACGGGGTGGTCTACCGGGTGACGGTAAACGAGTAGCGCGCTTTTCAGATCGAGACAGGAAGGGCGGTGCACGCTTTGATGCCGCCGACTTTCCGAAGAGGGGATGTTCATGATCGCGCGACACACCGCAGTTGCCCTGCTGTTGCTGAGCTCCGCCGCTGCCGCACAGGGCAAAGACCTGCCGATGGTGAAGCAGCCCAACGAGGGCAGCGGGCGGGTCTACCTCTGCTCGATGGAAGACGCGCTCGCGGCCTCGGCGCAGTCGGCGGCCGCGCTCGGGCTGGACGTCACCCGCGCTCCCGACGGGACGGTGCTGATCGCCAGCCCGACCTCGTGGACCCAGCCGATCGACGGGATCTCGTTCACCCGCACCTTCGTGGTCCGGGTGCGGACCCTGAGCGGGAAGGAGACCGAGATCACCGTCGAGGAAGAGAGCCGCGGCCGCGACAAGGATCCCTGGGCCGACAAGCGGGTGGGGATCTTCCACGAGCGGATCGCCTCGGTGGTCGGCGAGCTGCGGCCGAAGAAGGTGGTGATCCCCAAGCACGCCCAGGAGATGCAGGGCGAGGCGACGCTGGTGAAGCAGACCGACCTGCTGCTGATGCGCCCCACCGAGGACACCGACGCCCTGCGGGCGTGGAACCTGGGCTTTGCCCGCAGCAACCCGATCAACACCGTGGAGTGGAAGCTGAAGGGCGACGTGCCGCTCCACTTCACCCCGCTGTCCGAGCGCCGGCTGCTGGTGATGGAAGGCTCGGCCCGGATCACGGTCGGCACCCGCACCTTCTGGATCTTCGCCGGTGACTTCGTGGTGGTGCCCAAGGGGGTGCGGACCCAGCTGTGGCTGGACAAGGACGCGCGGGCGACGTTGTTCGTGATCGAGACCCCGGCGGTCGACGAGAGCAAGACGGTGTGGCTGGAAGGGAAGGGCGGCAAAGCCGGTCAGCCGTGAAGGCAAACCCGAAGATCTGGAGATGACGACCGATGGCGAATGACTTCGTGCACTGCGAGCTGAGCACCACCAACGTCGAGAAGGCGGCGGGCTTCTACAAGCAGATGTTCAAGTGGAAGATCAGCAAGTACCCCGGGATGGACTACCTCGGGGTGGACACCGGCGCGAAGAAGAGCGGCGGCGGGATCCAGCAACTGCCGATGCCCGAGGCGCCCACCGCCTGGATGCCGTACGTGGGAGTGAAGGACGTGAAGAAGTCGCTCGCCCGGGCGAAGAAGCTGGGCGCGCAGATCGTCCAGCCGTTCACTGCGATCGGCGACGCCGGCGCGATCGGGATCTTCCTCGACCCGACCGGCGCGGCGCTCGGGGTGTACGAGCCGGCGAAGAAGGGCAAAGAGAAGAAGAAGAAGAAGAAGAAGAAGTAGGCCGGCCTACTTCAGCAGGTAGTCGGCGAGCGCCTGGGCGCGGGAGACCAGCGTCTTGGCCTCGATGTACTCGTCGACGGTGTGGAACCCCTTGCCGCGCGGGCCGAGCGCGTCGATCGAGGGGATCCCCATCGCCGAGGCGGTGCAGGCATCGGAGCCGCCGCCCACCCGGGGCGCTTCGTCCGCTCCCAGCCCGTGGGCCCGGGCGCACTCGGCGTAGGCGTTCATCAGCGCCACCGAAGCGTCGGTGCGCTCCATCGGCAGGCGGGCCGCTCCGCCGGTGACTTCCAGCCGGGTGCCGGGCACCGAGCCGCCCGCCGCCTCGGCCGCGCGGTGGAGCTGCTCGACCACCCACTGGGCGTCGGCCCGGGTCTGGAACCGGATGTCGAGGTCGGCCTGGGCGAGGTCCGGCACGGTGTTCTTTCCCTGCCCGCCGGTGAGCTTGCCGACGTTGACCGTCACCCCCCGGGGGTAGTCGGTCAGCTGCTGCGCGCGATCGACGAAGCGGGCGAGGGCCCAGATCGCGTTCGCCCCGTCCGGGTGGTTGTTGCCGGCGTGCGCGGCTTTTCCGTGGGCGGTGACGGTGACCGCGCCGGTGCCCTTGCGCTGGGTGACGATCGCGTCGTTGCTGCGGCCGGACTCGAACACCAGGCAGCGCCGGGCGTCGGTGATGGTCCGCTCGATCAACGGCCGCCCTTCGGGAGAGCCGAGCTCCTCGTCGGCGACGACCACGGTGGCCGAGCATCGCGATCGGCTCCTTGCCGGGCGCGCCGGTGGAGCGGAAGACGAGGTGGTCGGCGAAGCGCGGGCTGCTCACCGATTCGACCGTCAGGCCCTCGATCGCGAACGCGGCCTTGAGCAGCGCGCCGACCTTCCGGCCGCCTTCGGGGTTGTCGGTGTGGCTGTTGACGTTCACCAGCGCGGCGAGGGTCTGTTCCATCTCCGGCAGTTGCTCGCTCAACCAATCGCTCTGCAGGGTCATGATTTTCCTGTCCTATTCCCAATCGCACGGTGACGGCTAAGACCTGATGGGTTAGAGCACCCCGAGGGGTGTGATCAAAATGTTGGTGGTGCGGGACGTTCAGAAGACTGACCTGCCCGGCCTGAAGCGGCTGGCGGCGGTGCTCAACAGCGTCAACCTGCCCAACAACGAAGAGGTGCTGGAGAACCTGATCGACCGCTCGGTCGGCAGCTTCAGCGGGAAGATCAAGGAGCCGCTGGAGCGGGAGTACCTCTTCGTCCTCGAGGACGATCGCCACCGGACGATCATCGGCACCTCGATGGTGATCGCCCAGCACGGCACCCGCGAGGCGCCGCACATCTACTTCCAGGTGACCGAGTCCGAGCACTACTCGGCGAGCATCGACCGGCACTTCAAGCACAAGGTGCTTTCGATTGGGTACAACTACGACGGCCCGACCGAGATCGGCGGCCTGGTGGTCGACCCGCCGCACCGCTCGGGGCTGGAGAAGCCGGGCAAGCAGCTGTCGTACGTGCGGTTCCTGTTCCTCGCGATGCACCGCCGGCTGTTCCGCGATCGGGTGCTCGCCGAGCTGATGCCGCCGCTGCTCAAAGACGGGCGCAGCCTGCTGTGGGAGAGCATCGGCAAGAAGTTCACCGGGCTCGACTACCGCGAGGCGGACAAGCTCTCGCGGCGGAACAAGGAGTTCATCAAGGAGCTGTTTCCCTCGTCCGACCTCTACGCCTCGCTGTTCCCCGATCGCGCCCAGAAGCTGATCGGCGAAGTCGGCGCCGACACCCGTGGCGTGCAGCGGATGCTGGAGCGGATCGGCTTCCGGTACGTCAACCACATCGATCCCTTCGACGGCGGCCCGCACTACGAGGCGGA
>JAGSPQ010000835.1 GCA_018262385.1 Myxococcaceae bacterium
AGCCCCACCAGCGCGCCGACCACCACCACGATCATCATCGCGGAAGACGAATAGAAGAACCCGGCGCGAGCGCTCGAGCCCATCGTGCCCTTCACCTCGGCCTCGCGGTTCAAGGCCAGCCTGGTGCCCGAGGGCTACGCGCCCGAGGAGCTCAACCTGGTGCAGAGCCGCGACATCCCGCGCGACGCTTCGTTGCTGATCATCGCCGGCGCGTCGGTGAAGTACACCGAGCGCGAGGTCGCGCTGCTCGACGAGTACCTGGCCCAGGGCGGCCGGCTGCTCTACTTCGCCGAGCAGGGGCGCGAACCGGGCCTCGATGGGCTGCTGGGAAAGAACGGGGTGCAGGTCGACAACGGGGTGCTGACCGAGGATCCGCGCAACCCGTACGTGATCGTCAGCTCGAGCTACGCCCAGCACGAGATCTCCAAGCCGCTGATCGACAAGCAGCTCAACCTCGAGATGCCGACCGCCCGCGGGCTGTCGCTGCTCAAGGAAGGCGTCGCGCGGGGCGTGACGGCGACGCCGATCGCGGTCACTTCGACCGACGCGTGGGAAGAGACCACCCCCGGCGACGAGCGCCCCACCCTGGACAGCGGCGAGAAGACCGGCGCGATCCCGATCGTGGTCTGCGCGATCCGCGAAGTGGGCGAGGTGCCGAACAAGCGCTTCGAGCAGGGCCGGCTGGTGGTGTTCGGCGACGCGCAGTTCATCACCGACGGGCTGATCGGCCACGAGCCGGGCCGGAACCTGGTGATGAACTCGGTGGCGTGGGCGTCGAACCAACTGCAGAACATCACCATCCGCCCGCCGGATCGGGACCTGTCGACCATCGATCTCGACGACGACATGCTGTCGACGATCCGCTTCCTCGCGATGGATCTGCTGCCGGTGCTGATGGCCGGCATCGGGCTGGCGATCTGGCTGACGCGGCGGAACAAGTGACCCAGGCCAACCGGACGCTGCTGCTGCTGGCGGGCCTCACCGCGGCGGCGATCGGCGTCGGGCTCTACGCGTACTTCGGCGTGCAGCAGCCGGACGAGCAGGACGCGAAGGTGAAGGATCGCAACGAGAAGCTGTTCGATCCGCTGAAGCTGGACGAGAAGGCGAGCGACGGCGGGCTGCCGAAGATCGAGTTCACCCGGATCACCGTCAGCTTCAAGGGCGAGACGACCTCGCTGGCGCGCGAGCCGGGGAAAGACTGGCAGCTGACGTCTCCGCTTCAGGCGCCGGCGGACAAGCTGGCGATGGACCAGGTGGTGAGCCAGCTGCAGCAGGCGAAGTTCAAGCAGGTGGTCGAAGAGAAGCCCGACGAGGCGGCGCTGGTGAGGTACGGGCTCAAGCCGCCGCAGTTCGTGGTCACCGCCGAGGCGCAGGTCGGCGAGCAGGGCGAGAAACGCACCCTCAAGCTCGAGGGTGGCATCGAGAACACCTTCGACGGCACGGTGTACCTGCGGCGAGACGGCGACCCCCAGGTCTGGTCGGCCGAAGGCGGCGTGCGCTGGACGCTGCAGAAGTCGACCTTCGATTTCCGCGAGAAGGCGGTGTTCGGGATCGACGAGGCGAAGACGACCAAGCTGGAGATGAAGTCGAAGGAGAACGCCTACACCCTCGAGCGCGACGCCCAGAAGAACTGGCAGCTGGTCAAGCCGACCCAGGGGCCGGCGGATCAGGCGTCGATCGTCGGAGCGCTGGGCGCGCTGAAGGCAGAGCGCGCGATCTCCTTCCCCGCCGACACTCCCGAGGTCCGGAAGAACTTCGACGAGCCGCTGGTCGATGCGACCTTCACCCTCGAAGACGGGGGGAAGGTGCGGGTCCGCTTCGCCAGGGTGGGCACCCAGATCCTGATGCTGCGCGAAGAGGGCGCCCACTCGGTGATCGCCGAGCTCCCCGCCTCGGCGGCCGGGCAGCTCAATCGGAACCCGGGCGATCTGAAGGATCGGCTGGTCCTCACCTTCAAGAAGGAGCAGGTGGCGAAGATCGTCTTCCACCCGCTCGACGGAAAGGAGCTGGTCGTCGAGCGGCCCCCAGGCGCGGACGGCGGCGCCGGCGAGTCGTGGCAGGTGACGGCGCCCAGGGCCGGCCCGGCGAAGACCTTCAAGCTGGCCGCGGTGCTGTGGACGTTGGGCTCGCTCAAGGCGGCCAGCCTCGGCGAGGAGAACCCGAAGGACTGGGGCAAGTACGGGCTCGACGCGAAGGCGAAGTCGGTCGCGCTCTACGGGTACGACGGGAAGGAGCTCGGGCGGCTGGTGATCGGGAAGGAAGTGCTCGGGAAGCTCGCCACCACCTACCTGCGCGGCACGCGGAACCAGGTGATCGAGGGCGACAACAGCCGCCTCACCGAGCTGCCGGCGGTGGTCGAGGATCTGCTCGACGCGCCGGCCGCCCCCGACGCCGGGAAGTAGCCGCGGCCCCTACCGGAGGATCGGCCACGACGCGCCGAACGCCTTCGCCTCGAGCCCGCGCAGCGCAAACAGCGCCCGCCACTGCTCGGGCGAGTAGGCGTTCGCCACCCCGGGGTACTTCCGGGCCAGCTCCCCTCCCCTCGCCGGATCCACCGGCCCGACCGGCGCCGCCGCGAGCTCTGCCTCGAACGCCGATCGCACCGTGCCCGGCACGCCCTTGGTCAGCACGGTGCCGACGAAGAACTTGAACTCGGGGCCGTGCGGGTCGTTCTCGACGGTCCAGTTCCGCTTCCCGGCCAGCACGTCGTCGAGCGCCTGCAGCTTCGGCTTCCAGAAGTACTCGGGCAGATCGTCGGTCGCCTTGGTCGGCAGCCCGCCGGTGAACCTGAGCTTCGGATCATCCGCCATGTACGCGGTGACCATCTTCCCGGTCGCGTCGGTGACGGCGTAGAGGTTCCACTTCTTCGTCGAGGTGCCCGGCGGCCCCTCGTGATCGTCGCCCCGCTCGGCGCCGTAGGTGCCGACGACGGTCACCTGCTTCACCGCCAGCCCGGTCGCAAACCCGTCCTTCTTCGCCTGGCGGAGGATCGCGATCGCCCCCTCGCCGTCCAGGGTGCGGGTGGTCAGATCGGACGCGACGAAGGGCTGGTT
>JAGSPQ010000836.1 GCA_018262385.1 Myxococcaceae bacterium
CACGGGGTGAGCGCGATCGTCGGCCGAAAGAACAGCTGCAGCCCATCGAGGCCGCCGGCCGAGATGTCTCCCCCCTGGTAGTTCGCGTTCGAAGCCTCGAAGTCCTGCGGGCGCTTCGTCGCGCGGTGGAGCACGTGCTGCTGGAACCCGGGCGCGAACCGCTCGAGCTGCGCTTCGATGCGCGCGGTCATGTCGAAGGTGCTGCCGTTGGGCACGTGGCAGTAGGCCCAGAGGGTGTGCTGCCCCGACGGCGCGCGGGTGTCGTCGAAGAGGCTCTGCTGGGCGACCAGCACGTACGGCCGCTCGGGCGGGGTCCCGGCGTTCGTCTCCGCCTCGGACTGGGTGATCATCCCCAGGGTGCCGCCGAGGTGCAGCGTCCCCGCGCGCCGGCAGGCCTCGTTCGTCCACGGCATCGGCGCGTCGAGCGCGTAGTCGAGCTTGAAGGCGGCGGGCCCGGGGCGGAACCGGTCGATCGCGCGGTGGTAGCGGGCGGGCAGCCGGGGCCCACAGATGCGGGCCAGGGTGCGGGCGCTGGTGTCGAAGAACCAGGCCTTCGCCTCGGGCAGCTGGTCGAACGACTGCACCGGGAAGTCCGCCTGCGCCTCGCCGCCCAGCGATCGGAAGTAGCCGAGCAGCGCGTCGGAGAGCTTCTGGGTGCCGCCGCGCACGGTGGGCCAGCCGACCGCGTGCCCGCTGATGATCAGCGCGAACCCGAGTGAGGAGGTCAGCGCCGCGGTGAGCCGGCCGAACGAGTGGGCCGCGCAGCCGGCGAAGAGCGCCTTGGCGTGGGCGCCTTCGAACTCCTCCTCGGCCAGGTCGAAGGCCGGACGCAGGGCCTGCAGCCCCAGCCGGGCGAGCAGCACCGGGCTCTTCGGGATGCGGGTCACCGGTTCGAAGAGCAGGTGCCTGAAGTCGTCCCACCGGTCGACGAACGGCTTCATCAGCTTGATCCAGGCTTTGGCGTCGGGCCCGAGGGTGGCGGCGGTCGCCTCCACCGAGCGCTCGAGCACCGCCGCCGTCCCGTCGTCGAGCGGGTGGGCGAGCTGCGCGTCGGGCCAGGCCCACTGGAGGCCGAACTGCTCGAGCGGCAGCGACTGGAAGAAGGGGGACGAGGCGGCGAGGGGATGAATCGCCGAGCACAGATCGTGGGTGAAGCCGGGGAGCGTCAGCGCAGCGCTGCGGGCGCCTCCGCCGAAGGTGGGCTGCCCTTCGAGCAGCTTCACCTTCCTGCCTGCGCGCGCGAGCTCGATCGCGCAGGCCAGCCCGTTCGGCCCCGAGCCCACCACCACCGCATCGAAGTTCGCGCCCATGCCCAGGAGGGTCCTCGCGGCCTGAATCGCACGCAACGAGATCGGACGCGAGGGCTGGCCGCTGATCTCCCCGCGCCGACGCCGGATCAGCCGAGCAGCTCCGGTCGGGTCCCGGTGAGGGCGAGCTCCCGCCAGAACCCGGGGAAGCTCTTCTTCACGCACTCGCCGCCGCGCAGCTTCAGCGGCACGTGGGCGAGCTGTCGAGCTGCAGCGCGGCGACCCGCGCCGGAGGGGTGAGGGTCAGCGTGTCGCCGGAGACCTGAACGGTCGCGCCCGCGGCGCGGGCGAGCGCGCTGATCCCTTCGACCCGATCGCTCTCTTTGCCCCGGAGGATGGCGCAGTCGCAGAAGCGCGAGGGCTCGGGGAGCACGCACGCCAGCGCGGCGAGGGTCGGGATGCTGTCGGGGAAGCGCCGCGCGGAGACGTCGAGGTGGCCGAGCAGCGCGCCGATCACCCGCCCGTCGTCGTGGACGGTGAGCCCGACCGAAGAGAGCGCGGCGACGATCGCACCGTCGGGGTGAAGGGTGGGATCCGACAGCCGGGCGACCCGGCCGTCGCAGGACCAGGCGGCGAGCAGCAGGTAGCCGAGGGAGGACCAGTCGCCGGGGAGCTCGGGCAGCGGCCGGGGCGCCACCCACTTCACCACCAGCGCGCTGTCGCCCCGCACCTCGAACCCGGCGGCGCGCAGCCAGCGCACGGTCATCTGCAGGTAGCCGTCGCTGACCCGCGCGCCTTCGACCCGGACGGTGCACGGGCGCTGGGTGCGGTGGGCGATCGCCGCCGCCCCGAGCAGCAGGCTGCTGGCGAACTGGCTGCTCTGGTCGGAGGAGACGGTGAACGACTCGGGGAGCGGCTCGAGCGCGCGCACCTCGGCCAGCAACGTCCCGGCGCCGCGCTGGGCCGCCGGCTGCAGGGCGTCGAACAGCGCGGAGTGCGGTCGCTCGGCGAGCCGCGGAGTGCCGAACAGCTTCACGTGGGCGCCGGGGGTGACCGCGGCCTGGGTGAGGAGGAAGCGAAACGGCGCGCCGCCGTCGTGGCACTGGATCTCGGCGCCACCGGTGGCGAGGACGTCGAGCCCCGCGCGGAGGACCTGCACGTCGGCGGGGAGCTCCTCGTCGGGCAGCGGATCCGGCGCGCCGATGATGCGGGCGAGCACCAGCGCCCGCTGCGCGTCGGACTTGGAGATCGGCGGCGTGAGCACGACGTCCGTCACGCCCACCTCGGGACCTCCACCAGCCGCGCCACCCCCGGCCGCTCGAGCAGCACCATCCGCAGTGCGCCGCCGGCCGACTTCTTGTCCGCGCCGAGCAACCGGCCGACCTCTTCCGCCGGGTGACGCTCGAGCACCGCCTTCAGGCGGCCCCGGCTGGCCCCGGTCCGCGCGGTCAGCACCGCCTCGACCTGCTCGGCCAGCGGCCACGGGGTCCGCTCCATCGCCCGGCCGACGTCGAGCGCGCAGAGCATCCCCAGCGCGACCGCCTCGCCGTGGTGGACGCGAAAGCCGCTCAGGCTCTCGATCACGTGCCCGAAGGTGTGGCCGAAGTTGAGCACGCTGCGGCGCCCGGTCTGCTCGTACGGATCCGCCGCGCACACCCGGGCCTTCAACGCCCGCGCGGTCTTCACCAGCTCGAGCGTCCCCGGCGCGCGGCGCGACCACCGCTTCCACACCGCGGCGTCGAGGCAGACTGCCATCTTCAGCGCCTCGGCGATCCCCTCGCGGTGCTGCGCCGGCGTCAGCGTCTCGAACAGCTCGGGGCACAGCAGCGTCCGCGCCGCGTAGTGGAAGACGCCCAGCGCGTTCTTCACCTTGCCGACGTTGAGCGCGCCCTTCCCGCCGACGCTGCTGTCGACCGCCGCCAGCAAAGTGGTCGGGACCTGGACCAGAGTGACGCCGCGCTTCACCAGGTGCGCCACCACGGTGGCGAAGTCGCCCACCGTGCCCCCGCCGACCGCGACGAGGGTGCCGCCGCGGGGAAGCCCGAGCAGCTTCGGAGCGAGCCGCTCGAGCGCCCGGGTCGACTTCAGATCCTCGCCCGCGGTGACCAGCTCGACCTGCAGCGGCGCCCGGATCGAGCGCAGCACCGCCGGGTGCAGCCGCGCGACCTTCGCGTCGATGATCCACGCCGCGCCTTTCGGCGCCAGCGAGGCAAACCGCCCCCAGCGATCATTCGGAGGGCAGTGGCTGCCGGGCGCGCTCATCCGCGGTGGGGCCGGGCGAGCTGGAGCAGCCACAAATCCGCGAGCACCAGCGAGACCATCGCCTCCACCACCGGCACCGCGCGGGGGAGGATGCAGGGATCGTGGCGGCCGCCCCTGGCGTGGGCGCCGAGGGTGGCGGGCGGCTTGAAGAACACCCGCAGCGACAGCGGCTGCCCGTTGCTGAGGCCGCCCTGGATTCCACCGTAAACGTCGGAGCCGCCGCCGTGGAACTCCGAGCCGTGGCGCTGCAGGTCGGTGAAGAACTCCGCGCCGCCCCAGACCACGCCGCTCACCGCGCCGATCCCGCTCACCGCGGCCGCCAGCCGCGCCTTCAGCTTGCCGAACACCGGCTCGCCCAGGCCGACCGGCAGCCCGTTGACGCGGACGTCGATCGCCCCGCCGAGGCTGTCGCCCGCCTCCTTCGCGACCAGGATCAGCTGCTCCATCCGCGCGGCGACGGCGGGGTCGGGGCAGCGGGTGGGGTGGGCGTCGACCTGGGCGCGGGTCGGAGTGGCGAGCGGCGCCGCCAGCAGCGGGCCGACCTGCGAGACCCAGGCGACCGGGCGCACCGCGGGCAATTCCTGGGCGAGCAGCGCCTCGGCGACCGCTCCGCCGATCACCCGGCACAGCGTCTCGCGCCCGCTGGTGCGGCCTCCGCCCCGCGGATCGCGGTGGACGAAGCGCGCCCGCCAGACCGCGTCGGCGTGGCCGGGGCGATCTTCCTTCTCCAGCGCCTGGTAGTCCTTCGAGCGCGCGTCGGTGTTGCGGACCACTGCGGCGATCGGCGTGCCGAGCGTCTTGTGCTCGTAGACGCCCGAGAGCAGCTCGACCTGGTCCGGCTCCTGACGCGCGGTGGTCAGCGCCGACTGGCCGGGCCGGCGGCGATCGAGCGCGGCCTGCACGTGGGCCAGGGTCAGTGGCACTCCCGCCGGGCAGCCGTCGATCACCGCG
>JAGSPQ010000837.1 GCA_018262385.1 Myxococcaceae bacterium
ATCGAAGCTCTTGGCGATCACCTTCGCGTTGGTGCCCGGCGGGCCCGAGCCCAGCAGGTACGGATTCTCGAATTGGATCCCGGTGCAGGTGGTCTTCAGCGTCGCGGCCATGGCAGGTGCCCCCGTAAGAGAACGCGTCAGATATCGTCATTTCTGTTAGGCGTCGAGACGTGGGCCAGACAATTTCCCCCGACGCGCCGCGCCAGATCTGCCCGCGCTGCCGGCGGCCGACCCGGGTCTGCTTCTGCGATCGGCTGACCCAGATCGAGAGCCAGACCCGGGTGGTCTTCATCCAGCACCCGCTCGAGGCGAAGGTGGCGATCAGCACCTGCCGGATGGCGCACCTGTCGCTGCCCAACTCGGAGCTGCACGTCGCGCTGGACGCGGACGAGATCCCCGGGCTGGCCCAGACGCTGCTGCAGCCGGGCACCGCGCTGCTGTTCCCCGCCGAGGACGCGACCGACGTCGAGGCGCTTCAGATCCGGCCGAAGACGCTGGTGGTGGTGGACGGCACCTGGGACAACGCGAAGAAGCTGTTCCAGCGCTCGCCGCTGCTCAAGTCGCTGCCGCGGATCGGCTTCGTCCCGCCCGCGCCGGGGAACTACCGGATCCGCAAGGAGCCGGCCGAGCACTGCCTGTCGACGATCGAGGCGGTGGCCCAGGTGCTGGAGAAGCTCGAGCGCGCGCCGGGGCGCTTCACCCCGATGCTGGCGGCGTTCGATCGGATGGTGGATCTGCAGCTGGGGTTCATCGAGTCGCACGACGGGAAGAGCCGCTACGAGCAGCCGCGGCGGCGCAACGTGAAGGGGCGCTCGCCGCTGGCGAAGCTGAAGGAGGTGGCGCCCAACCTGGTGGTCACCTTCGCCGAGGCGAACGCCTGGCCCCGCGACGCCGCTCCGGTTGACGGCTACGCCGAGCTGCTGCAGCTGGTCGCCCACCGGCTGTCCGACGGAGCGCGGTTCGAGGCGCTGCTCAAGCCGATCTCCGCGCTCTCTCCGGCGGCGCCGCTGCACCTGGGCGTGACGGCCGAGGCCCTGCTCGGGGGAGAAGATCGGGCGGCGGCGATCGCGCGCTGGAAGGGCTTCGTCCAGGCCGACGACGTGATCTGCACCTGGGGCCGGTATCCGATCGATCTGCTGCGGGGGGAAGGAGTCGCGCCGGCCGCGTCGATGGATCTGCGGGCAGTGCTCGCCCAGCAGCTCCACCGCCGTCCGGGAGCGGTGGCCGACAGCGGCGCCGGACCCAGGGCGCTGCGGCGGCTCGAGGCGCTGGTGCAGGTCGCCCGGGACCTGCTGGACGATCAGGCGCTCAGAGCCGGACGTCCTGCGTCAGCCGGCTGATCGCCACCGCCCGGATCCGGGGCGCGAGCTGGAAGGTGTGCTCGCCAGCGTGAATCACGTCGAGCTGGTCGAGCTTCAGATCCTCCATCGCGATGTGCATCGACCTGGTGATCGACGGCGCGACCGTCAGCTTCATCTCGAACCCCCGCCGAACCCCGTCGCGCACGACCAGGAAGTCCAGCTCGGCGCCCTGGTAGGTCGACCAGAAAAAGCACTCGCGCTCATCCAGGCCGAGCAGCTCAATCAGCTGCTCGATCACGAACCCTTCGAACGACGCTCCGGCATAGGGAGAGCCCTGAAGCGCGGCGTCGGTCCGGATGCCAAGCAGCGCGTGAAGCACCCCGGGATCGCGCAGATAGACCTTGGGGGACTTCACCTCGCGCTTGCCGAGGTTCGCGTGCCAGGGACGCAGCGCGCGAACCATGAAGGTCTGGACGAGCGCGTCGAGGTAGCGGCGCACGGTGTTGTCTGCGACGCCGAGCGAGCCACCCAGCTGCGAGTAGTTGATCACTTGCCCATGGACGTGGCTCAGCATGGTCCAGAAACGCAGCATCATCGGCGCCGGCACCCCGAGCCCCAGCTGGGGAAGATCGGTCTGAACGAAGGTGCGAACGAAGTCCTCTCGCCACCGCCAGCTCTGATCGTCGGTGGGTGCGGTGAAGGCGGCGGGGAAGCCGCCCCGGCGCCAGAGCTTCTTCCAGATCGCGGGCTTCACTTCGGCCAGGCCCAGCCCGGGCAGATCGTAGAACGCCACCCGCCCCGCGAGGCTCTCGCTGCTCTGCTTGAGCAGTTGGGGCGACGCGCTGCCGAGCACGAGAAATCGAGCAGGAAGCGGACGACGGTCGGCGAGCACCCGCAGGGTTGGGAACAGCTCGGGCCGAAGCTGTACCTCGTCCAGGACGATCAGCCCCTCGAGCGGCTCGAGCACCAGCAGGGGGTCGGTGAGGCGGGCGAGGTCGCTGCTGCGCTCGAGGTCGAAGAACTCCACCGGTTGTTTCGCCTGCCGCGCCAGGGCGCGGGCGAGGGTGGTCTTGCCAACCTGGCGTGGCCCGAGCAGCGCGACGACCGGGCTCTGGCGCAGCAGCCTGGCCAGCGCGCGCTCGTGCTTGAGCCGTCGGATCACGCCCAGAAACTACCATGACTATTCGACATTAAGAATCGAATATTCATGGATGTCGTCGGCAAGGGGTCGCTTCCACGGCGGCCCCCGAAGCGCGGCCATCCAGCCAATCGCGTAACGCCGCTTTCCGTCCTGCCCACCGCAGTTAACAGCTCGGAACTCCAGCCGAAATGCCTACATTGATCTTGATCAAGCCCCCGCCAACAATGCCCGCTCCGCCACACAGTTCGTAGACCGGAGCTTCCCATGCGTCTTCGCGCGCCATGCCTCGTGTTGCTCACCGCCCTGATCGGCTGTGACGGCCAGATCGAGATCCGCGGCATCCCTCCGGTGGGTGGCACCGGCGGCAGCGGCAGCGGCGGCGGCGCGGGCAGCGGCACCGGCGGAGCGGGCGCCGGCGGGGTGGTGATCGACCCGACCTGCGACGTCAGCCAGTACCAGGGGATCACCCTCCCGGACATCGAGGCGGCGTTCGCGCAGAACGTGTACCCGAAGTTCGTCAGCGCGCAGAGCGGCTGCATCTCGTGCCACGCGACCAACTCCGGGCGGCAGTTCAAGGTGTGGGCGGGGATGACCGGGT
>JAGSPQ010000838.1 GCA_018262385.1 Myxococcaceae bacterium
CCGGTCCACACCGGCAGCTCGTTGAAGTCGTCGTCGCGGATCGACACGTCGGTGGAAGGCATCGGGAAGCCGATGGTGCCGTTCCAGGGCGTGTCGGGGGCATTGGCGCTGACGCCGGGTGAGGCTTCAGTCAGCCCGTAGGCTTCGAGGATGTGGTTTCCGGTCACCTGGAACCAGCGCTCGGCCACCGCCTTCTGCACCGCGGCGCCGCCCCCGACCACCACCTTCACCGAGGAGAAGTCGAGCTGGGCGAAGCCGGGCGTGTTCAAGAGCCCGTTGAAGAGGGTGTTGACGGCGTTCATCACCGTCCACTTCCACTTCCCGAGCTCCTTCACGAACGCCGGCAGGTCGCGCGGGTTGGTGATCAGCACCGTCAGGCTGCCCCGCTTGAGGAAGGACAGCGTCGAGGTGAGGCAGAACACGTGGTACAGCGGCAGCGGCGCGACCACCACCTCGGCGCCGTCGATCATCCGGTCGGCGACCCAGGCCCCCGTCTGCTCCAGGTTGGCGATCAGGTTGCGGTGGGTGAGCATCGCGCCCTTCGCCACCCCGGTGGTTCCGCCGGTGTACTGGAGGAAGGCGAGGTCCTCTCCGGTGAGGGCGACCGGCTCGAGTGAACACCGCGCGCCGCGGGCGAGCGCGCTGCGGAACTTGATCGTCCCGGCGATCCGCCAGGGGGGCACCATCTTCTTCACCCGCTTGATCACCGCGTTGACCAGCCACCGCTTCGGGCTCGGCAGCAGGTCGCCGACCTGGGTGGTGATCACGTGCCGCACCGAGGTCTGGCCGAGCACCTGCTGCAGGACGCTGGCGAAGTTCTCGAGGATCACGATCGCCCTCGCGCCGGAGTCCTTCAGCTGGTGCTCCAGCTCGCGCGGCGTGTACTGCGGGTTGACGTTCACCACCGTCATCCCGGCGCGGAGGATGCCGAACAGCGCCACCGGGTACTGCAGCAGGTTGGGCGACATGATCGCGATGCGCGAGCCCCGGCCCAGGCCCGGCAGCCCCTGGAGGAAGGCGGCAAAGGCGCCCGACAGCCGGTCGAGCTCGGCGTAGCTGATCGAGTGGCCGAGGTTGTGGAAGGCCGGCCGATCGGCAAACCGGCGGGTGGTGTCGCTCAGCATCTCCACCAGCGAGCTGAACCGGTCAGGGTCGATCTCGACCGGGACTCCAACGGGATAGTGCTCGAGCCAGATCTTGTTCATGGCTCCTCCTGCCTGGCGGCGGTGACGCAGAATCAACGCTCAATCAGTAGCGGCGCGAGCGCGATCAGGCCATCACCTTCCACAGCAGCCGGAAGCCTTCGATCGCGCTGGCGGTGAGCGCGCCGCCTGCCATCGCGCCGCCCACTCCGGCCGAGGCGAGGTCCGCCCCGGTCAGGTACAGGCCGGGCACCGGGCTCTGGGCCCGCAGCCGCGCCTCGAAGCGTGCCGGGGTGTGATCGAGCCCATAGAGCTCTCCGCGGGGATGCCCGACGAAGTGGCCGGTCGAGATCGGCGTCGACAGCTCGGTGACGTCGATCTTCCCCCTCAGCTGGGGCAGCTGCTTGAAGAGCACCTCGAGCAGCTTCTGCGACAGCGCCTCCTTCACCTCTGCGTACCCGTCGCCCCGGTGCTGCCAGCTGGTGTCCCGCCACTGGCGGAAGCCGGCATAAGGGTAGGGCGCGATCACCTCGATCGTCGCGCGGCCGGGGAAGCGCTTCGACCACGAGGGGTCCTTCGCCGAGGGGAACCCGACGTAGACCACCGGGAAGGGGCGGGCCGGATCCCGCAGGAACGTCTCGCTGTTCCGATCGTGGTTCCGGTCGGGGTGGATCCAGAGGTTGGTGCCGGTGGTCCCCAGCTCGGCGTCGGTGTGCTTGAGCCCGACGAACAGCGAGAGGTAGCCGACCGAGGGTGCGACCAGCCGCAGCTCCTTGCGGAACCCGGCCGGAATCGCCGCCTGGGGCAGCAGCGTCCCGTAGGTGTTGGCCACCCCCGCATCGCTCACCACGATCGGCGCCCGCAGCTCGGCGCCGTCGGTCAGCCGCACCCCGACCGCGCGGCCCTTCTCGATCAAGATCGTCTCGACCTCGGCCGAGTGGCACAGGACTCCGCCGGCCTGCTCGATCACCGGAGCGAAGGCGCGGGCGATCGCCGCCGAGCCCCCGGCCGGGTACCACGCGCCCTGGATGTAGTGGTTCACCACCCCGGCGTGAGCGGCGAAGCTCGAGCGGGAAGGCGGCAGGCCGTAGTCGCCCAGCTGCCCGCACAGCACCGCGGCCAGCTCTTCATTCCGGGTCAGCCCGCTCAGCACCTGCCCGGTCGTCCGGCGCGCCCACCGCAGGTACTGCCGCCGCAGCAGCGGGCCGGTGATCCCCGCCAGCCACTTCGGCAGCATTCGCTCGACGTAATAGTTGCGCGCGCCCTCGTTCGCTTCGGCGATCAGCGCGAAGTAACGCCTCAGCGTCTGGCCTTCGCCGGGGAAGTAGTGGGTCAGCCGGTTGATGAAGCACTCCTGCCCGGCGACGAAGTCGTAGTGCAGATCTCCCAGCACCACCCGGTCGTAGACCTTCGGCAGCGCGGACCACAGCACCGAGCCGTCGGTGAGCCGCTCGAAGAGGCGCCGCACGTCGCCGCCGGCCGCCATCTGCCCGATGTAGTGGACCCCGATGTCCCACTCGTACCCGGGCCGGGTGAAGGTCTGGGTGTAGCCGCCGATGCGGTAGTGGCGCTCGAGCACCAGCACCCGCCGATCCGCGTACCTCGCGAGCGCGCTGGCGCAGCTGAGGCCTCCGACCCCGGAGCCGATCACGATCGCGTCGAACGCGCCCGACGGCGGCTGCTGCTTCCAGGACACGCCGGGGTGCCGCGCGAAGTGCACTTGCTCGAGCACCATGGGGAATCCTCCGCGGCACGTGACTGCAATCGACGTGCACGCGGCGGTCGGCGGGGCCGCACGTCATTTGTGCGCAGCCGGCCGGGGGTGCGGGCGAAACCCGTACAGCACCGCGCGCTTGGGATGCGCCTCGTTGCAGATGAACAGCGTGCCGTCTGG
>JAGSPQ010000839.1 GCA_018262385.1 Myxococcaceae bacterium
CGCGAATCACTGCGCGGATCTGATCGCCGTCGCGCTGCGCGTCCTCGAGCCGGCGCAGCACCACCATTCCCGCGCCTTCGCCCACCACCAGCCCGTCTGCCCGGGTATCGAACGGAGCGCAGCGCCCGCTCGCCGACAGCGCCTGCAGCTGGGTGAAGCCGACCTGGGTGTAGAGCGCCTGGGGCAACGACACCCCGCCCGCCAGCACCGCGTCGAGCCGGCCCGCCTCGAGCTCCGCGCAGGCGAGGTGCAACGCGTAGAGCGACGACGCGCACGCCGCGTCGAGGGTGAAGCTGCCGCCGCCCAGGCCGAGGGCGCGGGCGAGCAATCCGGCCGGGAGCGCGCTCGGATACCGCTCGAGCGGATCGGCTTTGGCCCGACTGATCGTCGAGTGACCGAGCACGTGGGTGTCGAGCGCGCCCGCGAACAGTTCCTCGGCGAGCCGCGAGGCGCCCTCGGTCGGCAGCGCGATGTTCGCCAGCACGACTCCAATCCGGGCCGGCGCCACCTGCTTCAGCTGCGCGCTGGCGCGCAGGCGCGGGCCGAGCGGGCGTGATCCAGCGACCCGGCCGGATCGACGATGTCGGTGACTGGAGCCGGCCAGCGCCCTGGCGCGACCTCGCGGGCCGCCGAGTTGCGCGCGAGCACGTTGGCCCAGAGCGCGCGCACGTCTGCCGCGCCGGGAAAACGTCCGGCCACTCCGACGATCGCGATCGCGCGTCCCTGGCCCACCCGCTCACTCATGCAGTGGGCGCGACGGTCTTCGGTGCAGCCACTTCGGGGTGAAACGCCCGATCGAGCGTCGGGCTCACCGTGCAGACGCAGCCCTCGAGCTGGGCGACGACCTCGCCGGCCTCGTCGAGCAGATCGACGTCCGAGGTGATCGCCGCGCCTTCCACCTCGCGCACGCGCACCGTCGCCCGCACCGATCCGGTGGGGAACGGCTTGAACTGCCGCCACGCCCCGACCCGCGAAGGCAGCGACGGGGCTCCGCGCTGCTCGCGGCACCAGAGGATCAACGCCTGGAAGACGCCGTCGACCACCAGCGGATCCGTCGTCCACCGCACGACCGGAGCCGGCAACAGCCGATCCGACGTCGGGTGGGTCCGCAGCCGCAGCGCCATTCCGTCGGCGGAGATTCCGTCGATCCCTTCGATCGCCTCCAGCCGGGCGCCGTGGAACAGCTGCTCGCTGTAGATCGCCTTCAGGCTGTGCGGGTAGGGCCGCAGCAGCGCGGGCGCCGCGATCGCCGCCGAGGCAGGCATCGCCGCTCCGACCCGGGCGATGGCCCGCACGTACACCTGGTCTCGCGCGTTGCGCAGCTCGAGGGTGAGGCGCGTGCCGGTGGCGGTGGCCTCCGGAGCTCCGATCCAGATTGCGACGTTCTCGGGGGCGGTGACGCCCTTGAGCACGCGGATGTCCTCGAGGCCCTGAACCACCCGGCCCCCCGCTGCCTGCGCCGCGGCCTGCGCGAACCACTCGAGCGTCATCGCCAGCGGCAACACCGACTTTCCGGCGAGCTGGTGATCGGCCAACACCGGGAACGTCTCCGCGTCGAGCCGGTAGGAAGCGGCCAGCTCCCAGGCGGCGCTCGACTCCTCGGCGAAGCCGGCGCCGAGCACGACCTCGGTCGTCCCTCCGGGAGCGGTCTGCACCTCGTCGCACAGCGCGCGCGCGCCGTCGGCGAGCGGGATCAGCGCCACTCCTTCACGCTCGAACTCCGAGCGCAGCGCGGGGGTGACCATTCCCCCGTCCCACGGGCCCCAGTCCAGCGCCACCACGCGGCAGCTCGGCCGCTTCGCCGCTTCAGCCTGCGCGATCGAGACCAACGCCTGGTTGGCGACCGCGTAGTCCGACTGGCCGCGGCGCCCGTACCGGCCGCTCACCGACGCCATGAACGCCACGAACCGGAGCTCGTCCCGGGCGGTCGCGCTCAGCAGCGCGCGAAGGCCGGCGAGCTTGGTGTCGAGCACCTGGTCGAGATCGTCGTCCCGCTTGTCCTCGATGCGCTTGTCGCGAAGCACGCCGGCGCCATGAATCACGCCGCGCACCGGGCCGAACTCACCGCGCGCCTCTTCGAGAACCCGCGCCAGCGACGCCTCGTCTCGCACGTCGACCGAGCGATAGCGGACCTTCACTCCGCCTGCCTCGAGCGCGGCGAGGCTGGCGCGAATCTCCCGCCCTGCCAACACCGCGCGGCACGCCTCGCCCAGCATCTTCGGGCTCGGGCGCTCACCGGGCGCCGCGTGCTCGAGCAGCGCGCGCTTCAGCGCCGCCTCGTCCGTCGCCGCCGCCATCCACTGCGGCTCGGCGGTGGGTACGGCCGAGCGACCCAGCAGCAGCAGCGCGACTCCCCGCTGTTGGGCGAGCGCGCGGGCGCATTCGGCGGTGACGCCACGCGCGCCTCCGGTGACCACCACCAGATCGCCAGCGGCGACGCGCTGCTCGAGCACCACCGCGGGCGCCTCACGCAGCGCGAGGGTGGTGCGACCGGCGGGGCCGAGGCCGACTTCACGCGGCCCTTCGCTGCCGAGCTCCTCGACGATCGCCGCCGCCGCTTCGGCCACGCTCAGCGCCGACGAGACGTCCAGCGCACGGCAGCTCACTTCCGGCCACTCGTCGGCCGCGGTCTTCACCAGGCCGGCGAGGCCGCCCTGCAGCGGATTGCCCGCGAACCGCGCGGTGCTGTGGCCGAACGCGCCGTCCCGCCGCGAGATCGCCGCGAACATCGCCTTCCCGCCAACGCCCGACTGGCGCAGTCGGGGGCCGAAGGTGCGCGCGAGCTTGAGCGCCTGCTTCAGCGCCTGCTCGCCGGCGGCGGTCCACTCGTCTCCCTCGGGCGCAAGCACGACCAGCGCGCCAATCGGCCCGGGCACCTCGGAGGCGTCACTGAGCACGCGCGCCTTCAGCCCACGGCCGGCCCACTGCTTCACCAGCGCGGCGGCCAGGCCGGCGCCGTCGGCGGTGACGAGGATCTCGCCCTCGGGGAACCGCGCAGGCGCGAGCTGCGCCGGACCCAGGCGCACCGGCACCACCACCCGCCGGTGCAGCTTCGCCGTCGCTTCCGTCGTCGAACGGGCGGCAGCAGCAGGGGCCGCAACCACCGCCGGAGCGGACGCCGCGATCGACCCGCTGATGAAGTCGAGCACCTGCTGCAGGGTCTTGAGCGTGCCGAGCTTCTCGGGATTCACCGAGGGCGCGCCGGGGATCCGCTTCGAGAGCATCGAGAGGATCTCGACCCGCTTGATCGAGTCGATGCCGAGGTCCGCTTCGAGGTCCATCTCGAGCGCGAGCGTCTCGAGCGGGTAGCCGGTGAGCTCGGAGACGACGCCGAGCAGGACCGCCTTCGGGTCGAGGCCGGGCTTCGCCGCCGCGACTGGCGCGGGAGCCACGGGAGCCACGGGAGCCGCCGGCGCAGCGGAGTGCACGAAGTCGGCGACCTGCTGGAGCGTCT
>JAGSPQ010000840.1 GCA_018262385.1 Myxococcaceae bacterium
GATGAGCTCGGTGCCGGCCGGGCCGGCCGAGCTGGCCGCGGCCGACAGCGAGACCAGGGTCTGCACGTTGTCGTCGTTGCCTTTGTCGCGGCCGAGGTCAGCGCCGCCGAGAGCTGGTCGGCCTTCTCGGCGACCTTCGCCTTCACCGCCGCGCGCTCGGGCGTCGCCCAGAACGCATCCATGTATTTCTGGCGCTGGTCGGGCGTCATCGAGGGGCCGAGCGCGGCGAGATCCTGCGCCAGCCGAGACTCGAGCCCGGCGTACTCGTCGGCGGTCTGGGCGTAGTCCTCGCGGAGCTTGTCGATCCCCTCGACCACCGAGTCGACGACGTCCTCCGCGCCTCCGGGCCGGGTGGCCTTCATCAGCTCGGCGACCTTCAGCGCCAGCTCGGGCCCGCCGCCGGCCACGATCGCCTGGGTGAAGCCGTCGTCGATCCGCTCGAGATCTCCGTTGGGGATCGTCTTCGCCAGCTCGGTGGCGATGAGCTCGGTGCCGGCCGGGCCGGCCGAGCTGGCCGCGGCCGACAGCGAGACCAGGGTCTGCACGTTGTCGTCGTTGCCTTTGTCGCGGCCGAGGTCGATCTCGGTGGCCTGCGCCGGGTGGGCCTTGACCTCTTGCTCGAGCGCGATCGCGGCGGCCTTTGCTCCGCCCGAGTCGTAGGCGGCCTGGACCGTGGCGGCCGAGGCCGCGGCCTGAGTGGGCGGGGCGGCGGCGGTCGCCACCACCGGGGTGGTGACGGCACCGAATGCGCCGACCTTCATCATCGGGATCGAGGAGGTGGCGGCCGTGCCGGCGGTGGTGGGGATCGCCTTCGACACCCGCTCGCGCAGCGCCCGGGCCTTACCGGTCGAGAACTCGTCGTTCTTCAGCGGCTTTGGCAGCGGCAGGGCCTTCGCCTTGACCGCGGGCTGCCTGGGAACGACGACGGGGGCCGGGCGGGTCTCGATCAGTTTCTTGGGCACTTCGGGTTCTCCGCGTGGGGCAGCTGGAGTTTCGAGGCTCCAATGGCAGCCGCGTTTACCGAACCGGGCAATTATGCGCGGTTTTCTGCCTTCAGCGGTGCATCCGGTACACCCGGGTCTTCCCGCCGACGCCCTTGAGGGACACCTGCTGTTCCTCCCCGCGCCAGCCCCCCTCGCGCAGCGACTGCTGCACCCCCGGAGCGTCCATCACGCTGGGCGTCAGCCAGATCTCTCCCGCCTGCGCCAGGCCCTGGACCCGGGCCGCGACGTTCACCGTCTGCCCGAAATAGTCCAGCCGCTCATCCGAGGTGACCGCGAGGGCCGAGCCTTCGTGGAGCCCCACCTTCAGGCCGGTGTCGTGGCCTTCTGCCTTCAGGCCGGCGTTGAGCGCCTCCATCCCATGCATCATCTGGAGCGCGGCGCTGGCGGCGTCGGTGGGCTCATTGAAGGACGCCATGATCGCGTCGCCCATCGTCTTGATGATCGCTCCGTGGTTGCGCTTGACCGCTTCGGTGAGGACCTTGAAGTGCTCGCGCACGAAGGTGTACGCGCGAATGTCCCCGGTGCGGTCGTACAGCTCGGTGCTGCCCTTGAGGTCGGTGAACAGCAGGGTGAGGGACCGCAGGCGCAGCTGCATGTTGGCGTTCAACGTCTGCACGCGGAACAGGTCGCGGAACGTCTGGTTGTTGAGCAGCATCTTCGCGGTGAGAAACGGCCGCATCTGGTTGGGGTGCGCTTCGAGGATGCGGGCGAGCGTTTCCCAATCCACCTCGAGGGCCATGAACCCCACTGGCGCGGTGCCGCGGTTGACGACGCGGATCGCCACCGGCCCGGGCGCCAGCGGCACCTCCTTCGGGCCCAGTCCTTCGGCGAGCGCGGTGATCTCGACGCGATCCACCCCGGTGTTGGCGGGGGCGGGCGGGAAGAGGACCTGGCTGTGGGTGTCGAGGGACAGCAGGCGGTAGGTCTTCTTCGGATCTGCGTCGATGGTGAGCGAGACGTCGCTGCCGGGCTGGACCAGGAACACGCCCACCGAGATCGAGCGCACGAACTTCTCCAGCTCTGGAGCGCGCAGGAAGTTGTTGCTGAAGAAGAAGCGGGTGTAGTTCGCGACGCCGGTGAACACGTTCAGCTGCAGGTCGCGAACTCCCTGTTCCACCGAGAAGTTGACCTCGACGCGGTCGTCGAGGTCGGCCTGAACCTGTCGCTGACACACCACGCAGTGCCATTCCCTCGAAGGCACCGCGTCCATCCGCTCGAGCTGGTACTCGACGCCGCCGCAGCCGGGACAGATGAGGTTGAACCGCAGGTCGAGCAGCCCGGCGCGGGTGGCGTGGAGGAACAGGTCCAGCGCCGCCGGCTGCGTCATCCCGTGGCGGTCGGCGAAGCTGCGCGGGTTGATCCGAAAGCAGCTCCAGTCGTCCGGGTCCTGCAGCAGGGCGACGAGGGGGTCCACCGCGGTGGGACTCAAGCCGGGAACCGCGCGGAGGGCGGCGAGGCGCTGATCGAACAGCAGTTGATTGAGGGCCATGGGCGCCACGAACCCTAGGCGAAGCGATGCGCAACGGCACGAAGGCCGAGCCCGTTCGCAGCGCCTACGTCGAGCTCCAGAAGGTCTACTGACCTGGTGGGCTTCGGCAACCCGCTCTGAGTCTCACCCGACGCGATCGAAGCGGATCTGGGTGCCTTCGGGCCCCGCGAACCGCGCGAAGAAGAGCTCCGCCCGCAGATCGAGCTTCGCCAGGGTCGGCGCCAGCGCCGCCTGCACCACCCGCAGATCCTCGGGCCCCTGGGCTTCGGGGACGACGCCCCGGCCGAGGACCCGCTTCTTCAGCGCCTGCGAGTACCGGCAGCGCTCGTGGCTGATGAGCACGACCCGCTTCAGCGACGGCATCACCGACCGATAGAACTCGAGCCGGTCGCGCATGAACTTGAACTCCTTGGGCAGGCGCTCGGGGTGGGCCAGCACGCTCGCTCCGCCGCTGACCACCAGCGGCATGAAGTCGCCCAGCGCGAGGCCCAGCTCGGTCACGGTGAACTCGCGGAACGCGCGCTGCAGCCGGGCGTCGCTGCAGTGGACCACGATCGCCTCGCACTGCGGATCGACGAGGGCTTCGTAGAGGAGCTCCTCTTCCAGCAGGATGGGCGCGTTCATGCCGTCGGCTCCGCCTTCGCGGCCACCACCGGCGCCGGGTCACCGAGCAGCCTCATCACCTCGTCGGTGCTGATGCCCAGCTTCGCCAGGAACCCCTGCGCGTCGATGCCCTGCGCCTTGAAGCCGGCGAGCACCTTGAACACCGTGCTGGGCACGATCGAGCTCAGCTGCTCGAGCCCCCGGCCGCTGCCTCCGACGTCGATGATCCGCACCTCGTCGATCTGCCCCAGCGGCGCCGCGACACTCGAGAAGATCGCGGTCGCGATCTTCGCCGCCGCGTCGCCTCCCACGGTGAGCAGCCCGGGCAGGCGGTCGAGCACCAGGATCATGCGGGCCGACTCGCTCATCTGCGCG
>JAGSPQ010000841.1 GCA_018262385.1 Myxococcaceae bacterium
CCTGCCGGCACATCACCGTCAGCACCTGCAGCGCGGCGAGCGTGCCGTCGCCGGTGGTCGACTGGTCGAGGAACAGCAGGTGCCCCGACTGCTCGCCGCCGAAGTTGTAGCCGTTCTTGCGCATCTCCTCGACGACGTAGCGGTCGCCGACCCGGGTCCGCACCACCTCGATCCCCAGTCCCTGCACCGCGCGCTCGAGCCCGACGTTGCTCATCACCGTGGTGACCAGCGTCTTCTTCTTCAGCTCTTTGCGGCGCACCAGCTCGGCCGCGCAGATCGCCATGATCGCGTCGCCGTCGACCACCTCGCCCTTCTCGTCGACCACCACCAGCCGGTCGGCGTCGCCGTCCACCGCGATCCCGAGGTTGGCCCCGTGCTTCAGCACCGCCTTCGCCATTGGGTCCGGGTGGGTCGCGCCGCACTTGTGGTTGATGTTCTTCCCGTCGGGCTCCACCCCCATCTTGATCACTTTCGCGCCGAGCTCTTCGAGCACCTCGGGGACCACCCGGTACGCCGCGCCGTGGGCGCAGTCGGCCACCAGGGTCAGCCCTTCCAGGGTCAGCTCGCGGGGGAAGGTGTTCTTCAGGAACACGATGTAGCGCCCGCCGGCGTCCTCCAGCCGCTTGGCGCCGCCGATCAGCGTCGCGGTCGGCCGCAGGTCGTCGATCGTCCCATCGGAGATCAGCGCCTCGATCTTCGCCTCGGTCTCGTCGGGCAGCTTGAAGCCGTCGCGCCAGAAGAACTTGATCCCGTTGTCCTGGTAGGGATTGTGGGAGGCCGAGATCACCGCGCCCGCGTCGGCGCGCATCGAGGTGGTGATGTTGGCGATCGCCGGAGTCGGCAGCGGCCCGACCAGATCCACGTCCACCCCCATCGACATGATCCCCGCCGCCAGCGCCTGCTCGAGCATGTAGCCGGACAGCCGGGTGTCCTTGCCGATGATCACCCGGTGGCGGTGCTGCCCGTTGCGGATGATGTACGCGAGCGCGCGACCCAGCTGCATCGCCATCTCGGCGGTCATCGGAAAGACGTTGGCCACTCCGCGGACCCCATCGGTTCCGAAGAGTCTCTGGGTGCGCGGCGCTGCCTTGTGGTTCCCGTTGGACTTCATGGCGCCGGGCTATACCCGAACCGCACCGCGTCGCCCACCGCCGCCGCGTCCTTTGCTTCCGCCACGTCGTGTACCCGCACGAGGTCCGCGCTGCCCGCCGCCGCGACGATCGCCACCGTCGCCGCGCTCGCCACCGCCCGCCCGGCAGCCGCCTTGCCGGTCACCGTCCCCAGGAACGCCTTGCGCGAGGTGCCCACCAGCACCGGGTACCCGAGCGAGCGGAACTCATTGAGCCGCCGCAGCAGGGTCAGGTTGTGATCCACCGTCTTGCCGAACCCGATCCCCGGGTCGATCACCAGCTGCGAGGGCTTCACCCCCGCGGCCAGCGCCTGCTCGGCCGCCGCCTGGAGGAACTCCTTCACCTCGGCCACCACGTCGTCGTAGCGGGGGTCCTGCTGCATCGTCCCCGGCGTTCCCAGCATGTGCATCAGGCAGATCGCCGCCCCGCTCTGCGCCACCACCTGGGCCATCTGCGGATCCCCACCCAGTGCGGTCACGTCGTTGATCATCGACGCCCCCGCCTCCAGCGCCGCCCGGGCGACCACCGCCTTCGAGGTGTCGACCGAGATCGGCACCCGGGGGCACTGGCGGCGCAGCGCCCGGATCACCCCCACCACCCGGCGCAGCTCCTCTTCCGGGCCGACCGCTTCCGCCCCCGGCCGGGTCGACTCGCCGCCGACGTCGAGCAGGTCGGCGCCCGCGGCGGCCAGCGACAGCCCGTGGGCGATCGCCGCCGCCTCGTCGAAGAACTTTCCGCCGTCGCTGAAGCTGTCGGGGGTGACGTTCACCACCCCCATCAGCCAGGTGCGCTGACCCAGCTGAAGCCGGTGGGGGGGAAGCTCGAGCTCCATCCTCGGGCTCATAGCGCGCGAGGCTCGAAATTCGCATCTTTCCTCTTGCGACTGGCGCGGGCGGTTCGCGCCGGAGCAACCACTGCTTCATGAGCAAAAGGAACTTCCAATGAGAACCAGGAAACTGCTGTTCGCCCTCGTGCTGGCGCTCGGAGCGCTGCCGGCCCTGGCAGGTGAGAAATCCGACGCCAAAGCGGCCGTCGCCGACATCAAGAGCACGCTGGGCTTCGTCCCCGACTTCCTCAAGCAGCTGCCCGAGGCCACGCTGCCTGGAGCCTGGGAGCAGATGAAGGGGCTGGAGCTGAGCACCGACTCGGCGATTCCCCCCAAGTACAAGGAGCTGATCGGCCTCGCAGTGGCTGCGCAGATCCCCTGCAAATACTGCATCACCGCGCACACCGAGTTCGCCAAGGCCAACGGCGCCCGGCCGGAGGAGCTCGGCGCAGCGATCTCCGAGGCGGCCCTCACCCAGCACTGGAGCACGGTCCTCAACGGCACCCAGCAGGACATGACGAAGTTCCGGGCCGAGGTGAACCGGATGATCGAGCACAGCAAGGCGGTCGACCCCAACGCGCCCAGGCCCCCCCCGGTCGAGGTGACCGATGCCCGGAGCGCCCTCGAGGACGCCAAGCAGCAGCTGGGGGTGGTCCCCGGCTTCCTCACCGCCTTCCCGGCCAGCGCCCTCCCCGGGGCCTGGAAGCTGATGCGGGACGTCGACCTGAACCCCGACGGCGCGATCCCCCCCAAGTACAACAACCTGATCAGCCTCGCGGTGTCGGCCCAGATCCCCTGTGACTACTGCGTCGCGTACGACACCGAGTTCGCCCGGGCCAACGGCGCGAGCGACTCGGAGATCAACGAGGCGGTGGCGATCGGCGCGCTGACCCGCCAGATGAGCACCCTGCTCAACGGGATGCAGATCAACGAGGCGAAGTTCAAGGCCGACGTCCAGCGGATGAGCCGCCCGAAGAAGGTCTCCTTGCGGTAGCCAGGCGCCTGGCAAAGAAAACGGGCCTCGGCGACGAAGCAGTCGACGAGGCCCGGGGAGTTCTTGCCGCCAGAGCGGCT
>JAGSPQ010000842.1 GCA_018262385.1 Myxococcaceae bacterium
TCCCTCCCGCCGCGCACAGATCTCCAGAGGGGCAGTCGCTGTCGATCAGGCAGGTGCAGTGGCTGTTCACGCACGTCATCCCCGTTCCCTTCGCGCAGGCCCGGCCGCACTCGCCACAGTGGTCGGGGTTGCTGGCGAACGGCCCACCCGCAATCGGCTCGCACTGCTGAAAGCCGGCGTCGGCGCCGCAGGCCTGGTTGCAGCCGCTGATGGAGCAGGTCTTGGTCTCACCCGCCAGACAGGGTCCGCCGCCGCCCGACGTCGAACGGCACTCTCCACCCCGGCAGGTGTACTCGTCGGCGCAGTCGGCGGTGGTGGTGCAGGCGAACTTGAGCTGCTCGGTGATGATCGGGCTGCAGGTACAGCCCGGCAGCTGGGCGATCGCCAACAAGAGGAGGACTCGGCCGACTGGGCGCATGGGGCCCCGAGCCTAGCGCGCCCGCGAGAAGCCAGGCCGACAAGCCTGTCATCAACGTCAGGGGTCGGGTGTAAGTACGAGGGGTCCCCTGATGCCCGGCCTCCGAGTCTTCCCAGATGCAGATCGCGTGGAGCAGGCGCTGGTCGAGGCGGCCGGCGCCCAGCCCTTCGTCGACGCGACCGGGTACGTGTCGATCGCCTGGCTGGTCGAGGCCTGCGAGCCCGCCCGGTGGCTCAAGCGCTCGCCCGTCTCGGTGCTGGGGGCGCGGCTGTTGATGGCCGCGGCGGCGCGCGCGCTCTCTCCCGGCGCGTTCGGCGACTACGGCCGCGAGCCGGCCTTCGCGCGGTCCGCGTGGGACCTGGTGCAGGGCTTGAAACTGCAGGACACCGGCCCCGCCGAGCTCGAAGGGGCGATCGCCGGCCTGGGGCATCCCCCCCGGCCCCGGCTCGAGTTCCTGGCCCGGCTGTGGCGCGAGTACGAACGGCGGCTGGCCGAGCAGCACCTGGCCGATCGCGGAGACCTGCTGCGGGCCGCCGCCGATCGCCTCACCCAGGAGCTGCCCCCGCGGCTGCAGCCCTTCACCTTCGTCGAGGTCCACCACCTGCACGATCTGCCGCCCGCCCGCGCGCGGCTGCTCCAGGCGCTGGCGACCCGCTGTCACGCCCGGAAGCTGCCGGTGAAGCTGACGCTGCCGGCGGCGAACAACCCGCAGATCGACGTGCTGGTGAACGAGGCCTTCGCGGGGATGGAGAAGGCCTGGCAGGGGCTGGACGTCGACGCCTGGCCGGAGGTGCCCACCGCGCCGCTCGCGTGGATCGGCGGAGCGCTGTTCGGCGACACCCCGCCTCCCCAGGCCGCCCCCGCGCTGCACGCCTTCAGCGCCGCCACCCCCCGGGACGAGGCGCGGCAGATCGCCCACCAGGTGCGCGGGCTGCTCGATGCGGGCACCGCCCCGGAAGAGGTGGCGGTCGTCTTTCGCGACCTGGGGGACGACGCCGAGGCGCTGGTCGAGGCGCTGGAGGAGGTCGCAGTGCCCGCCCGGGTCCGGCTCGGCATGCCGCTGGGCGCCACCGCTCCGGGCCGGCTCGCGCTGCTGCTTCCCCAGCTGGTCGACGACGGCTTTCCGGTCGACGGGGTGCTGGCGGTGCTCGAGAGCCGCTACGCGCCGAAGGTCTCTCGCGGGGCGCCCGACGCCGCCCACTGGTTCGGGTTCTGCTCGGCGCGGAAGGCAAGCGCGGCGCCTACGAGGTGCGCCTGGGCGCGCTGGCCGAGCGCCTCGACGAGCCCGAGGCGAAGGAAGTCCGCCGGCTCGCCGACAGGGTGGCGACGCTGATCCAGGTGGGGAAGCAGCTGCGCGAGTCGGCCACCGCGCTCGAGTTTGTCGCCGGGTGGCAGCAGGTGCTCGAGACGCTGGGGCTCGCGCAGGGGCTGCAGGGGCAGGAGTCGCACGAGGCGGAAGGCACCGCGCTCGGCCGCGCCGTCGAGCGGGCGCTGGCGAGGGACCAGGCGGCGGGCGAGGCGCTGCTCGACTTCTTCGAGGTGCTGCGCGAGTCGCTGCTCGCCTCCGGAGTCGGTTCGCAGACGATCACCCGGCGCGACTTCACCCGGCTGCTCGCCGACGCCGCGCGCGATCTCAACCTCCAGGCCCGCGGCCCCCGCAGCGGCAGCGTCCGGGTCCTCGACGTGCGCGCGATCGCCGGCCTGAAGTTCTCGCACCTGTTCCTCGGCGGGCTGGTCGACGGCCGCTTCCCCGGGCGCCCGAGCCCGCTGGCGCTGGTGACCGAGGACGAGCGCGGGGCGCTCAACGCGATCCGGCCCCGCCTGTTCCGGCTCGGGGTGGGCGACGGCGAGCTGTCGCTGCCGCTGCGCCAGGCCGAGGATCGCCTGCTGTTCCACCTCGCGCTGTGCGCCGGCGGCGCGGTCACCCTCTCTCGCGCGCGCAGCGATGCGGGCGGCCGCGAGCTGATCGCCTCGCCGTTCCTCGACGAGCTGCGGCGGGTGGTGCCGGGCTTCTCCGAGCGGTCGATTCCCCGCAGCGCGGTGCTCCCCCTGCAGGAGGTGCGCGCCCCGGCCGACTTCCGCGCCCGGGTGGCGCTCGAGGCGCTCTCTCCGGTCAGCAGCCGGCTCTCGCGCCCCTCGCCGCTGGCCAGCCGCCTGCTCGCCCGCTTCACCCCCGAGCCCTGGCTGCAGCGCGCGGCCGACGTCTCGGCGATGGAGACCGAGCGGCTGCGCTTCTTCACCTCGCCCGACCTCGAGCCCCGTTCGTTCAGCGGAGCGCTGAAGGCCGAGGCCTTCGCCGGCGCGCGCGAGCAGTGGTTCGCCTTCGACGCCGCGTCCGGCCTGAGCGTCAGCGCGCTCGGCCGCTATGGGAACTGCGCCTTCGCCGGAGTGCTCTCGCAGTTGCTGAAGCTCGAGGCGGTGGAAGAGCAGGGCGAGGAGCCCGACGCGCGGACCCGCGGCACCTTCTGGCACCTGGTCTTCGAGCAGTTGATGCCGCGGATGAAGGCCCAGGGCTGGCTCGGGCAGCCGGTGGGCGCGCTGCCTCCGACCGCGCTCGACGCGCTGATCGATCAGGCGATCGACGAGGCGGCGAAGAAGGCCGAGACCCAGAACGCGGTCGGCCACCCCGCGCTCTGGAAGCTGGGCCGCGAGAAGGCAAGGCGGATGGTGCGCCGCGTCCTCTACTCGGAGCACGAGGGCCAACCGTTCAAGGATCAGCAGTGGCTGCCCGAGGCGGTCGAGGTCACCTTCGGCCGCGGCGCGAAGGACGAGCGCTTCCGCCAGGTGGTGACCCCGGGCGCGCGCCCCGGCGAGCGGGACGTCTTCCTCAACGGGAAGATCGACCGCATCGATCTGGGGCCCGGCGGCGCCGGAGTGGTCGACTACAAGGGCGGCCGGAAGAACAAGAATGCCAGGCGCGAGCTGTTGCTCAGCGACTTCCAGCTGCCGGCGTACGTGCTGGCGCTGCGGCAGGCGCTGGGCTTGCCGAAGAACGACGCCGCCTGGCTGTACCTGGGCGATCAGGACGCCAGCTCGCTCTCGAAGCTGCTGGGCAAAGAGCAGACCCTCGACGAGCTGATGGCGGTCGATCTGCCGACCCGCGAACGGGTGGAGGGCGAGGGGAAGAAGAACTTCGCCAACGCGGTGCACCGGGTGGCGGGGAAGCTGCGCGCGGGAGACGTCGGCGCGCGCCCCGAGGACTGCGGCCGCTGCAGCTTCAAGCGGGTGTGCCGGATCTCCCAGCGCCGAATCGGCGAGGAGCTCGGCTGATGGTGAAGAAGAAGGCCAACCCGGCCCAGTTCAGCCTCTTCGATCTTCCGCCGCCGCCCCCGCGCGCCTCGGCCGGCCGCGCGATTCAGCCGCCGCTGCCGATGGATCTGGGGCCGGTGATCGCGCTGCCCCCGCCGCCCCCGGAGGACACCCCGTGGACCCCGCGGCGCTCTTCCGACGGGACCCTCGAGCTGTCCGAGGCGCTGCGGCTGGAGTGCAACCTCGCGCTGATGGCCGGCGCGGGCACCGGCAAGACCTACAGCCTGATCACCCTCTGCCTCCACCTGCTGGCGGGCGCGCGGCACGCCGGCGCCGGGCCGCTCGAGCCGTCGCGGCTGTGCCTGGTCACCTTCACCGACAAGGCGGCCAGCGAGATGCGCGCCCGGCTGCGCCGGCGAATCGACACCCTGGTCCACGGCGAGACCGATCACGATCTGGCCGCGTCCTACCGCGCGCTCGAGCTGGCCCCGCACCCCCAGAAGTTCTGGCGGAAGGTCCGCGATGGCCTCGGCGGCGCGTCGATCGGCACCTTCCACGGGTTGTGCGTGCAGCTGGTGCGGCGCGCTCCGGCCGACTCGGGGATCAACCCCGCCTTCGAGCTGCTCGACGAGCGCGCCGCCTCGGATCTGCTCAGCGACACCGTCGAGCGGGTGGTGCTCGGCGCGCTCGAGCGCGAAGAGACCGCGGTCGTCGACCTGTGCCGCGAGTACGACTTCGCCGGCGGCTACACCGGCGGGCTGGTCACCTGGCTGGGGCGGATCTGGGCCCGCATCCGGGAAGAGGGGCTCGATCCCCGCCTGGTCGCCACCGGCGACGAGCCGCGCGCGCGGGCCGCCTTTGCCCAGCAGCTGATCGAGACCCGGCGGATCGTCGCCCTCGCACGCGAGCCGAAGACCGAGG
>JAGSPQ010000843.1 GCA_018262385.1 Myxococcaceae bacterium
CCGCGCCTTGATCCGCAGCGCCTTCTCGAACGAGCCGCCGGCCGGATCGGAGTACTTGTCGAGCCGGAACGGCAGGCTGCTGCCGCTGGTGTCGGTGCCGTGGCAGTTGCTGACGCAGGTCCGATCGAGGATCGGCTTTGCGTCGGCGCAGTAGTCGGGGTTGGCGTTGCTCCCCCCGGCACCGCCGCTGCCGGCGATCTCGATCCGGTGCACCAGCTCGCAGCTGCGGCCGCTGCCGCGCACCTGGGCGCAGACGTACGGCTCAGGGCAGTCGTTGTTCGACTCGCAGCCCTTGCCGGCGAAGCTGCCGGCGCCGATGAAACAGCCCGCGGCCCCCACCAGGCACAGGCAGACCAGCAGCAGAGCGCGCATCAGTTGTTCTTCGCTCCCTGGGCAATCCACGCCTCGATCCGCGCGAACTCGGCAGGCTGCGAGACGCGCAGCTGCACCTGGTTGCGCGGCATGGTGTTGAGGCAGTAGCCGCCGTCGGGGGTGAGCTTCCTCCACAGCTGCGAGGCCTTCGGGTCGAAGGCAACCACCCGCTGGCCGCCGTTGACGCAGCCGGCGCTGGTGTTCACCGCCACCAGCGCGGCGTGCGAGTTGCCAGTGGTGAGGTTGAGCCCGCCGTTCAAGCTGGCCGCGGTGTGGCAGGTGACGGTGCAGCGGGCGGTGAAGATCGGCTGAATGTCGACCGAGAAGCTGATCGGCGGCCCGGCGTCGGGGCCGGCGTCGGCTGCTCCGCCGTCGCCCGGGGTCGCCGTCTCGCAGTTGCCCGAGCCATACGGCGAGCCGGCGTCGAGCCACTTGAGGAACAGCGCCTTCTCCGCCGCGTTGTAGGCCGCGAACACCGCCTGCTCGACCGGCGGGGGCATCGAGTTGTCGGACAGGCGCGCCCACGCGCGGGCACCCTTGTCCTTCAACCCCGGCAGCCCGCCGTCCCTCGACTCCCAGTAGTCGAGCCGGAAGTCCTTCGGGCTGTTCGGGTAGCCCATCTGCGACGAGTGGCAGGTGCCCAGGCACTTGGTCGCGATCGTGGGGCGGATCTGGGTGCAGTAGTCGGGAGGCGGCCCGGCGTCCTTCCCCGGCGTGCCTCCGCCGGTGCCTCCCCCGGCCCCGCCGCCGCCCGCTCCGCCCCCGCCTGCCCCGCCCGCGGTGCCGGCGTCGTACGGATCAGGAGGAAACTTCACCTCGCACAGACAGCCCTTCTCCAGCTGGTCGCAGGCGGTCTGCGGCCACTTCGCGGTCGAGGCGCAGATGTAGCCACCCACCTTCGGGCAGGTGGAGGCGTTGGTGCAGGTCTTGCTGAAGTCGTCGACCCCGATGAAGCAGCCGTTGGCGGCAGTGACCACTGAGATCGCACCGAGGATGAAGCCGATTCGAATCCGTCTCATGATCGCTCAGAAGTGAAAGGTGAGGCTCGCCTTCTCGGCGACCGGCTCCGGGAGGACTTCGAAGAGCAGCGCCACTGCCAGCGTCACCGCCGCCGCGCCGTAGATGACGTTGGCGGTCGCCGCGGAGGCGCGGGCGTTGTCGAGGGCCTGGGTGGCTTCGCGCGCGCTGCCAATCGTCTCGGCCCGCTTCGCTTCACCCTGCGCGGAGTACGCGAACGCCAGCCCGGTCACGAGGAAACCGCCGCCGATCACGTAACCATAGCGGTGGCGAGCGAAGCCGGTGGTCGGCTTGTCGTCCTCGGGTCGCTGGCTCAGCTCCGGCTTGTCCGTCGCGCTCTGGTCCGGCCTGGCGGCGGCGCCCTTCTCGCTTCCTGGCTTGTCGCTGCTCTTCTTCTTCCGCTTCGGCGTCAGCTCGACGTCGTCGAACTTCATCTCGGGCTTCGGCTCGGCGGACTCCCCTTTCGACTTCTTCTTCGGCTTCGCCTCTTCCTCTGCGTCTTCCTCTTCGCCCTCGGCCCGCGCCGACCACGGCACCGCCAGGAGCAACGAGACCACCAGCGGGAGAGTGCGCCTCATGCGGAGGCCGACTATACCGCCGCCCAATGCAGGTGCACGTGAACGGCGAGGAGCGCGAGATCGCGGTGGGCGCCACCATTTCGGCGTTGCTTTTGGCGATGAAGATCGATGGCAAGCAGGTCGCAGTCGAGGTCAACGCCCAGGTGGTGCGGCGGGCGAACCACCCGACGGTGCAGCTGCAGGCGGGCGATCAGGTAGAGATCGTCACTTTCGTAGGAGGAGGCTGACCATGTTCACCATTGCCGGCAAGAGCTTCACCTCGCGGTTGATCGTCGGCACGGGCAAGTACCCGTCGCACGCGGTGATGAAGCAGTGCCACGAAGAATCGGGGACCCAGCTGGTGACGGTCGCGGTGCGAAGGCTGGATCTGAAGGCGGAGGGCGAGGCGTCGCTGCTCCACTGGCTCGATCGATCGAAGCTGACCCTGCTGCCGAACACCGCCGGCTGCTACACCGCCGACGACGCGGTGCGGACCTGCCGGCTCGCCGAGGAGCTCGGGCTGTCGAAGTGGGTGAAGCTCGAGGTGCTGGGAGACGAGAAGACCCTGTTCCCCGACGTCGAGGAGACGCTGAAGGCGGCGCGGATCCTGGTGAAGGAAGGCTTCACCGTGCTGCCCTACACCTCGGATGATCCGATCGTCGCGCGGAAGCTGGAGCAGATCGGCTGCGCGGCGGTGATGCCGCTGGCGGCGCCGATCGGCTCGGGGCTGGGGATCCGCAACCCGCACAACCTGCGGCTGGTGATCGAGGCGGTGAAGATCCCGGTGATCGTCGACGCCGGCGTGGGCACCGCCAGCGACGCCGCGATCGCGATGGAGCTGGGCTGCGACGCGCTGCTGATGAACACCGCGATCGCCTCGGCGCGCGAGCCGGCCCGGATGGCGCGGGCGATGCGGCTGGCGGTGGAGGCCGGGCGGGAAGCGTTCCTCGCCGGCCGGATTCCGATGAAGGCCTATGGGTCGGCCTCCAGCCCGATCGACGGCATCGTCGGGCGGTGATCGGCCTGCCGAAGTTGGTGGTGATCACCGACTGGTCGCTGGGAGAGGAGCGGCTCTT
>JAGSPQ010000844.1 GCA_018262385.1 Myxococcaceae bacterium
ACCGACGAGAACGCGCTCGCCCAGCTCTACACCCTCAACGGCGCGGTCGGCCTCAACGCCACCACCGACAAGGACACCACCTCCTACTTCGTCAGCCTCCCGAAGAACCGGCTGCAGCTGTGGCTCACGCTCGAGGCGCAGCGGCTGGCCGCCCCGGTGCTGCGCGACTTCTACACCGAGCGCGACGTGGTCCAGGAAGAGCGGCGGATGAGCATCGAGTCCAACCCCTCGGGAGCGATCTTCGAGGAGCTGGTGCAGATCGCCTTCGTCTCCAGCCCCTACCGCTGGCCGACCGTCGGCTACACCGAGGATCTGCAGGCGATGTCGCTGAGCAAGGCGCAGCAGTTCCGCGATCGCTACTACGCGCCCAACAACGCGGTCGGCTGCATCGTCGGCGACGTGAAGTTCGAAGAGCTCAAGCCGCTGCTCGAGAAGACCTTCGGCGCGATCCCCGCCCGGCCCGCGCCGCCCGAGCCGGTGTTCGCCGAGCCGACCTCGCGTGGCCAGCGCCGCTCCACCGTCTTCTTCGACGCCGGCCCGCGGGTGTACCTCGCGTTTCGCAAGCCGCCGCCCCCGGCCCACGACGACTTCGTCTTCGACGTGATCGACGTGCTGCTCGGCGAGGGCCGCACCGGCCGGCTGCACAAGCGGCTGGTGCTCAAGGATCGGCTGGTGCAGGGCGTCGGGGTGTTCGGCGCGCCCGGCGCGCGGCTGCCCAACCTGTTCGTGATCGCCGCCATCCCGCTCAAGGGGGTGAAGAACGAAGACGTCGAGAAGGCGATCTGGGACGAGCTGGAGAAGCTGAAGACCGAGAAGATCAGCCCGAACGAGCTGCAGAAGGTCAGGAACCGGGTCACCGCCGACCACGCGCGCGCCCTCGACACCAACAGCGGGCTCGCCTCGGCGTTGACCGCCGACCAGGTGGTGATCGGCGACTGGCGCTACACCGCCGACCACCCGGCGAAGATCAACCAGATCGAAGCGTTCGAGATCAGCGAGACGGCGAAGAAGTACTTCGTGCCCGAGAACTCCGTGATCGTGGATCTCGCCCGGCCGGCCGGAGGTGCCAAATGAAGCCTGTCCTGAGCTTTGCCGAAGGGCGCGCCCTGGGTTGCCTGCTGCTGTGCGGCTGCGTCACCACTGCTCCTGCGCCCGAGGTCGTCTCGCGCCCCGAGCCGGCGATGGTGTGCGAGCCGACCCGCGTTCCTCCCGTCGGCTGGTCCGAGCTGCCCAGCGCGCTGGCCGTCGATCCGAAGAAGGTGCCGATTCCTCCGCTGGCGCTGAGCGTGATCAAGCCGGTGAAGACCGCGCTCCCCAACGGGCTGGTGGTCTACGCCCTCGAGGATCACGCCGCCCCGCTGGTCAGCGTGCGCGCGCTGATCTGGGCCGGGCAGTACGATGATCCCGCCCCGAAGCTCGGGATCGCCAGCCTCACCGCCGACCTCGCGACCAGCGGCGGGGCAGGGCCGCTCACCGCCGAGCAGGTCGACGAGCTGCTCGAGTTTCACGCCGCCGACATCTCGGGTGGAGCCGCCGACGAGTACAGCCAGGTGAGCCTCAGCGTCCGTGCCGAGGATCTCGCCCGGCTCTTCCCGGTCTTCGCCGACGTGCTCCAGCGCCCGCGCTTCCAGCAGGATCGCTTCGACGTGGCGGTCGCCGCGAACATCGAGGGGATCCGCCGCCGTCCCGATCGGCCCGACGGGCTCGCCGCCCGCGCGCTCAACAAGGCGGTCTTCGGCCCCACCACGCTGCTGGGGCGGGAGACCACCGAGGCGACGCTGAAGGCGATCACCCCCGCCGATCTGAAGGCCTTTGCGGCGCGGGCGTACTCCCCGAAGGCGACCGCGCTGCTCGTCAGCGGCGACTTCGACCCCGCGCTGCTCACCCAGTTGGTCAAGACCCACCTGGGCAGCTGGAAGGGCGGCGAGCGGGTGGCGCGCATCTACCCCGCGGATCCGAAGCTCGAGCGCCGGGTGATCCTCGTCCCGAAGGCGACCGCGCAGGCGAAGGTCCGGATCGGCGGCCACGGCTACCCGCGCAGGTCTCCCGACGAGTACGCGATGCGGCTGGTCAACACCACCCTCGGGGCGTTCGGAGTCGGCCGGCTCTACAAGGAGATCCGCGACGCGAAGGGCCTGGCGTACTCCGCGTCCTCGTCGGTGAGCCCCGGCCCCACCACCGGGCTCTTCACCGCCAACTTCGACACCCGCCCCGAGCAGGTCCCCCAGGCGCTCGACGCCGCGCTCAAGATCCTCGAGGCCGAGGCGACCGTCTCCCCGCCCACCACCCCTGAGCTGCGCCAGGCGGCCGACATGACGATCAACTCGTTCGCGTTCCGGTTCGATCACGTCAGCAAGATCGTGTTCGAGAAGGCGCTGTTCGACATGTTCGGCTACCCGGAGGACTACCTCGATCGCTACCGGGAGAACGTCTCGAAGGTCGACGGGCCCGCCGCCAGCGAAGCGGTGAAGAAGCTGGCCCGGCTGCAGACGCTGCAGATCGTGATCGTCGGCCCGCCCGACAAGATGGGCGATCTGAGCCGCTTCGGCCCGGTGACCACGATCACCGACGTCGAGCAGTTCCGCTGAGCCCGCCCCGAGCGGGCAGCGGGACGCGATCAGGCCAGAACGGTCAGCCGCGCAAGTAACCGGCAACTGCGGGCAGAAAATTGGACGGGGGGGAACAGGCCCGTACGCTTCGCAACACCTCGCCGCAGTGCTGTGGCAGCGAGGAGCGAACCTTTGACCGGAGCTTCTTCAATGAGCGAAAAGCGCAAGCACAACCGCGTGCCCCTCGACATCTACCTCAACAAATACGTCGCCGGCGTGCCTTACATGGCGCGCACCGCGGACATCTCGCGCGAAGGCGTGGCGCTCGCCAACCTGATCGAGCCGGACCTGTCCGGCAAGCGGGTCGGGCTGCAGTTCCAGCTGCCTGGCTCGGAAGAGGTGATCTACGCCGAGGGCGAGATCGTGCGCGAGTGGCTGAGCACCGGCGCGGAAGGAAGCGGGGTCAAGGGCCGCCGCGAGCGGCGCCTGTTTGAATTTCGCGGTTCCTTGACCTTCAGAGAGTGGGCGAATTGAATCCCTGTTCAGGTATCCCCTGAACAATGCCTCTCTGGAGGGCGTCCCGTGAAGCGTCTGCTTACGCTGTTGATCCTCGCTCTGCCGCTGGTCGCCTCGGCGCAGGGCAAGGCAGCCAAAGACAACTTCACCGGTGATCCGAAGAGCGTGCCCGGCGTGAACTGGGGCGGCCAGATGATCAAGGCCACCGGTGCGGGCGCTCCCGATCTGTCGGTGAAGAACCCCGCCCAGGCCCGTCTGGGAGCCGAGCGGGCGGCGACGCTCGATGCGATGCGCAACCTGCTCGCGCAGGTGAAGGGCATCCAGATCAACGCCGAGAAGAAGATGGATGACGCGATGAAGGACGACAAGATCAAGGCCCGCGTCGAGGGGTTGCTGCGCGGCTACAAGGTCGTCGGCAAGCGCTACTTCTCCGACGGCGGCATCGAGATCGATCTCGAGGTCCCGGTCTCGCTGCTGACCGAGGTGTTCGATCCCGAGCCGATTCAGATGCTGGCGGGGATGAAGGTCGAAGGCGAGAAGACGAACACCGGCCTGGTGATCGATGCCCGCGGCCTCAAGGTCACCCCGGCCCTCGCCCCCCGCCTGCTCGATGACGCCGGCAAGGCGCTGTACTCGGTCGACTCGCTCTCGGCCGATGCGCGCAAGGTCAGCGGCGTCGCCTCCTACGTCCAGAGCCTCGACGAGGCGAAGAAGTCGCTCAAGGCGGGCGACAAGCCGCTGGTGCTCAAGGCCTCGAAGGCCAACGGCAGCGACCTGCAGCTCGACTCCGCCGACGCGATGAAGCTGCTTGCCACCAACGCCGGTTTCCTCGCGGAAGGCCGCGTGGTGATCGTCACCAACTGATGGGACCCGGCCAAACCATGAAGACCTTCCAGACCTGTCTGCTGGTGCTGCTCGCCGCTTCCCTCGCGCTCGCCGCCGAGCCGACCGTGATCACCAAAGAGGCCACCGGCCAGGCCGCCGTCGCCAAAGGCGGAGAGCAGAAGGCCTACGACGAGGCGGTCAAGCTGGCGCTGCGCTCGGCCGTCGAGCAGGCCTCGGGAGTGCTGGTCACCGCCGACACCGTCACCCTCAACAGCCAGTTGGTCCGCGACCAGGTTTACGCGCGTGCCTCGGGCTACGTGAAGAAGTTCGACGTGGTCAGCAAGAAGGTCGAAAAGGGAGTCGTCACCGTCGTGATCAAGGCCGACGTCGGCACCGCCGAGCTCGACAAGGATCTCGAGGCGGTCAAGG
>JAGSPQ010000845.1 GCA_018262385.1 Myxococcaceae bacterium
CGTGAAGTTCCAGCGCGACTTCCTCGACAAGGGGATCGCCTACCTGAAGCCGCTCATCCTCCGCGACGTGGCCGAGGACATCGGCATGCACGAGTCGACCGTCTCGCGCGTCACCACCAACAAGTACGTGCACACCCCACAGGGGATCTTCGAGCTGAAGTATTTCTTCAATTCGTCCATCGCCCGCACCAGCGGGGAAGACATCGCGAGCGAAGCGGTGAAGAATCACATCAAGTTGATTTGCGAGCGCGAGAACCCCAAGAGCCCCTACTCCGATCAGAAGATCGTCGAGCTGCTCAAGGCCCAGGGGATCGAGATCGCCCGACGCACCGTCGCGAAATACCGCGAGGTGCTTGGTATTCTGCCTTCAAGCAAGCGGAAGCGGTGGGAGTAGGTCGTTAGCAGCGACGAAGCAGGTCCATAGCGGTACCAACGAAAAAGGGCGAAAGCATGCAGCTGAACATCACGTTCCGGCACTTCGAACCGATTGACTCGTTGAAAAACTACGCTCGGGAAAAGGTCGAGCGCGCCAACAAATACCTCGATCGCGCGGGTGAAGCGCACGTGGTGCTGTCGTTGGAGCGGCACCTTCACCACGCGGACATCACCATCACCTCCGGTCCCTTCGTCCTGCGCGGCCGCGAGCGGAGCGAAGACATGTACGCGTCGATCGATCTGGCGATGGACAAGATCGAGCGGCAGCTGCGCCGGTACAAGGAGCGGCTCAAGCACCACCACGGCCAGGACCGCGTCCACCACCGGCAGGACCTGGTCAACAACCTGAAGGTCCGCCACGACGTGGTCGAGATGCCCGAGGGCATCCCCGAGGGGCAGGAGTCCCCCACCCGCGTGATCAAGACCAACGATCTGCTGGTGAAGCGGCTGAACGTCGACGAGGCGATCATGCAGATGGACCTGATGAACAACGACTTCCTCGTGTTCACCAACGTCGCCACCGCCGAGATGAACGTCGTCTACCGCCGCAAGGACGGGCACTACGGGCTGATCGAGGCCAGCGGCGTCAACAACGCCCGCAAGGCCGCCAGCTGACCGCCGCACGCTGAACCCCGCCCCCGGGGGAGCCCAGCCCACCTCGGGCCCCGGGGGTTCTTCCCTGCCGTTGATTCAGCGCGCGCCCTTCGCGTCGCCGCGGGCCGCCCGCTTCTCGCCCACCGGGTTGATCCCGAAGCCGAACGGCATCTTCTGCATCGTCACCGGCAGCTTCCCGGGAGTGCCGTACTCGCCGAACAGCGCCGCGGTGGCTGCCTCGGTCGCCGTCTCGCGCGAGCTGTAGACCACCATCACCGTCTTCACGTCCGGCATCTGCGCGCCCAGGTACGGCAGCCCCATCACCACCACCAGCACCGGCTTGCCGCTCAGCGCCGCCATCGTCACCAGCTCCAGCTGCCGGGCGTTCACCACCCCGACCACGATCACGTCCGCGCCTTCGGCCAGCCGCTTCGTCTCCAGCTTGAGCGCGTTGCGATCCTTCTCCCGGGGCAGCTGCGACACCACCAGCGTCTGCGCCAACGGCACCCGGGCGCGGATCGCCTTCGCCAGCGAGCCCTCGGCGGTCACCACCGCGACCCGCTGGGTCCGCAGCAGCGGGAAGTGCTGGTCGGCCCTCAGCAGGGTCACCGCGCCGCGGGCGATCTCGGCCGAGACCGCCTTGCCGCTGCCGAGCGCCGCCAGCCGCTGCTCGAGCGGCGCCGGGCGCTCGAACACTCCGCGCTTGAGCTTCAGCTCGAGGATCCGGGTCACCGCTTCGTCCAGCCGCTGGGCGCTCAGCTCGCCGTTCTGGGCGGCCTCCAGCAGGGCGGCGTGGACCTCGGCCTTCTTCTCCGCCCGCCACGGGATCAGCACCATGTCGGCGCCGGCGTTCAACGCCATCACCGCCGCCTTGCCCACCCCGTAGCGCTCGACGATCGCCTCCATCTCCAGCTCGTCGGTCAACACCAGCCCGCCGAAGCCCAGCCGTTCGCGCAAGAGCCCGGTGAGAATCGGCCGCGAGAGCGTCGCCGGCAGCCCGTCGCCGGTGATCTTCGGCACTGCGATGTGGGCAGTCATCACCCCATCCAGCCCGACCTTCATCGCCGCCAGGAACGGCTCGAGCCCGGTCAGCACCTCGGCCTCGGTCTCCTCCAGCACCGGCAGCCCCCGATGCGAGTCGGCGTCGACCGAGCCGTGCCCGGGGAAGTGCTTGGCGATGGTGACGATGTTCGATTCCTGCTGGCCGCGGACGAAGTCGGCCCCCATCTGCGAGACCAGGCTCACCTGATCCGAGAAGCTGCGGATCCCGATCACCGGGTTCAGCGGGTTCAGGTTCACGTCCAGCACCGGCGCCAGGTTCATGTTGAAGCCCAGCCGCCGCAGATCCTCGCCCTGCGCCTTGCCCGCTTCCCACGCCAGCTTCGAGCTGCGGGTGGCGCCGAGCGCCATGTTGCCCGGCAGCACCGTCACCCCGTCGGAGATCCGCACCACGTTGCCGCCCTCTTGATCGACCGCGATGAACGGCGGCACTCCGTCGGCGAGCAACTCGCGCAGCGCGTCGTTGAACCGGGCCAGCTGGGCGGGGTCGGCGATGTTCCGCTTGAAGATGCAGATCCCCCCGACCTGCAGCCCCTTCACCAGCTCCTCGATCTTCGGATCCATCGTCTGGCCACCGAAGCCGACCATCATCAGCTGGCCGATCTTCTGCTCCAGGGTCATCCGCTTCAGCTTCGCCGCCACGTCGAACACCGGCGGGGGCGGGGGCGGGGGCGGCGCCGGCTCGGCGATCGGGTCCGCCGGCGGTAGCACCGGCGCAGAATCTGCCGGGCGCGGCGCCTCGATCGGCGCCATCGGCGCGGGAACCGGGGCATGCGCACACCCGGCCAGCCACAGCCACACCGAGACGGTCTTCAGGAGTCGGGGCGGCATTTCGCGGGTTGGTCGATCTTGTAGCGTGGACCGGTCGCTCCTAAAAGAATTCGAAGCATCACCCGGCCTTGAATGGCCCTTGGCTTAGGGGTATGTG
>JAGSPQ010000846.1 GCA_018262385.1 Myxococcaceae bacterium
TGACCGACTTCGCCCTCTGGCAGAAGGGGCTGAGCGGGAAGAAGCACGCCACCCTCCAGAGCTACCCGCAGCTCAACCACCTCTTCCTGCCGGGCACCGGGAAGTCGAGCCCGGCGGAGTACCACCAGCCGGGACACGTGCCGAAGGAAGTGGTCGACGCGCTGGGGAAGTGGCTGCTCGCGCACTGAAAGCGCGCTTCAGGCCGCCTTCGCCTCACTCCCCACCGTCGGCTCGGCGACCGGCGCGGCGGCCGGGTCGAGCCGGCGCCCCAACAGCACCGGCAGCACCAGCAGCACCGCGGCGGCGGCCATCACCTCGCCGCAGATCGCCGCCCAGCCGAAGCTGCGCAGCGCCCCCGACTGCGCCATCAGCAGCGAGGCGTAGCCGATGGTGGTGGTGAGCGAGCAGAGGAAGATCGCCCCGCCCATGCGGGCGCAGGCGCGCCGGGCGTCGGTCTGGTAGGCGTCCATCGCGCCGAGCAGGTTGACGACGTAGTCCGACCCGATCCCGATCGTGATCGGCAGGGCGGCGAAGTCGAGCATGTTGAGCTGCACTCCGACCGCCAGCAGGTTGGCCTGGGCGAGCAGCGCGACCACGCCCACCGTGCCGACCACCAGCAGGATCCGCAGCGGCTTGCGAATCAGCAGCGGCGAGAGCACCAGCGCCACCAGCAGCGCGACGACGAAGATGATCCGCGGCCCCTCCTCGTGCACCAGCCGGATGATCTCGGCCATGAACAGGAAGCCGCCGCCGATCACCGCGTCATCCGGCCGCTTCACCTTCTGCAGCTCGTCGACGAAGGTGAGGACGTTGCGCGAGTCGTTGTAGTTTATCTTGAGCGAGGGGAAGAGCAGCACCACCCGGTCGGTGCGGCCGTCGACCTCGGTGAAGTTCGCCTTCAGCGCGCCGGGAAGATCCGCGACCGTCACCGGCACCAGCGACTCGGGCGCGAACAGCCGGTCGAGCCACGGCCGCGCCTTCTCGGGGATCTGCTCGCGCGGCACCGCCTGGACCACCTTGGCGAGCTTCTTCAGCTTCTCGATCCGCCGTTGCTGCTCGGCCAGCGGCTTCACCCACTGATCCACCGTCTCGACCCGCTCGGCGAGGCGGCCCGCCGGCCCCTCGACCATCTGCTTGCGCAGCCCTTCGGCCAGCGGCTCGCGGTCGGCCGGATCCTCCACCAGCGCGGCGACCGGGTTGAGCCAGATCCCCATCACCTCGGCCAGCCGGGCGTCCCACGAGGCGCTGCCGTGCCGCAGCGAGTCGCGGTTGCGCAGCCCCTGCAGGTCGGTCTCGTAGACCCCGTGCTTGAGCGCGTAGCGAACGCCGAACGAGCCGCCCACCAGCGCCAACAGCACGAAGCCGCCCGCCACCAGCGCCGGCAGCCGCTTGCGGCTGAAGAACGCCAGCACGAACTTCTGGGTCTTGCTCTGGCCGGTGCTGCGCGGAGGGTTGAAGAGCGCGATCGCGATCGGCATCGAGATCATCGTGAACGCCCAGGTGGTGATCATCCCCAGGCCGCCGATCCACCCGAACTGCGAGAAGCCCTTGAAGTTCGAGATCGCCAGCCCGCCGTAGGCCGCCGAGGCCGCCAGCGACGCCGCCAGGGTTCCGAAGAACGCCTGCTTCGACGCGTTGAGCACCGCGTGGGGGCGCGCCTCGTCGCGGGGCCGGGCGCGGAAGTACGCCAGCACCAGCAGCGGGAAGTTGATCCCGTTGCCGGCGATGATCGAGCCGAGGAAGGCGGTGTTGGAGTTGAGGTGGTGCACCGTCAGCCGGCCGATCGCGAAGGTGAAGATCAGCCCGGGCGCGAGCGCGAACAGCGCCGTGGCCAGCCCGCGCAGCGATCGGAAGTAGATCAGGATCACCGCGCCCACCAGCAGGAACACCACCAGCGACGAGAGCGCGATGTCGGCGACGATCGCGTCGTGCTCCTCGATCAGGTTGGCCAGCTCGCCGTTGAAGGCGACCACCTGGTCTTTCGGGTAGCTGGGGCGCATCGCCGCCACTTCGTTCTGCACCGCAGTGAGCAGCCGCTGGGCGGGGTCGAACTCGGTCTCCGAGCCGGCCAGCTGGATCATCATCACCACCCGCTTGCCGCCGGGGGTCTCGAAGAACCCGGTCGGGAACCGGTCGTTCGCAGCGATCTCTCGCTCGAGCCGGCTCTCCAGTTCCTTCGCGTCGGGGGGCGAGCTGTCCTCGAGGTCCAGGAACAGCGGGTTGGCCTCGAGCTTGGCGCGGTTGACCGCCTTCTCCGCCTCGCCGATCGCCTCGTCGAACTTGTCGGTCGGCAGCAGCAGCGCGATGCGCTTGCGCGCCCACTCGCACTCCTCGTGACAGCCGATCTGGATCAGCTTCGCCTCGGGCAGCTTGCGCGCCTCGAGCCGCTGCCCCAGCTCGCGGATGAAGCGCCGGTTGGCCTCGCCATCCGGAGACTCGACGATCACCACCAGCCGGGTCTGCGAGCCCAGCCGCTTCTGAATCGAGTTGATCGCGCCTACCGCCGGCGCGTCGGACGGCAGCAGCTCGGTGAAGCCGGCGCGCACGTCGGAGAAGAACTGCGCCGTCAGCACCAGGGGGTAGGCGCAGACCAGCGCCAGCAGCAGCGCGGCCAGCTTGGGACGGGAGTCGACCCACTGGAGCAGGCGCAGCAGCCGGGAAGGAGGGGGCGGCGAGAGGGCTGTCACTGGGTTGGGACAAATACCATCTGCCCGTCGGGTGGCGCCTCGAATATCCCCACCGGGTGACGAGGCGATGAAGGGATCAGGGAGAGTTGCGCTCGGGCTCGGGCATCAGTTGAACGGGCTGCGCCAGCGACGCCGGCGCCGGTGCCATCACCAGGGCAGCGAGGAAGCCCAGCCCGACCCAGACCAACACCGCGAAGTGGAACAGCAATCCCATCGCGACTGCGTTGCTGCGGCTGAGGTGGAGCACCTCGGCCGCCACCGAGTAGCCCATCTCGATCACCCCCACCTGCCCGGGGATCGCGTCGCCCGCCGAGGCGGCCACCAGG
>JAGSPQ010000847.1 GCA_018262385.1 Myxococcaceae bacterium
ATCGGCGACGCCCACGCGTTCGTCACCGACGTCACCGGCGGCTACGCGCAGATCAACGTCCAGGGGCCGCGCTCGCGCGAGCTGATGCAGTCGATCACCAGCGCCGACCTCTCGAACGAGGCCTTCCCCTTCCGCACCGCGCGCGAGATCGACATCGGGTTCGCCCGCGCGCTCTGCGTGCGGATCACCTACCTCGGCGAGCTCGGCTACGAGCTGTACGTCCCCACCGAGCAGAGCCTCCACGTCTACGAGCGGCTGACCGAAGCGGGGCAGAAGGTCGGGCTGCGGCACGCCGGCCTGAAGGCGCTCGCCAGCCTGCGGATGGAGAAGGGCTACCGCGACTACGGGCACGACATCGACAACACCGACTCGGTGCTCGAGGCGGGGCTGGGCTTCGCGGTCGACCTGAAGAAGCCCGACGGGTTCCTCGGCAAAGAGGCGGTGGTGGCGAAGAAGGCGCAGGGCCCGCTCACCCGGCGAATCGTCCAGATCCTGGTCAAGGATCCGCAGCCGATGATGTTCCACGCCGAGGTGGTGCGCCGAAACGGGAAGCCGGTCGGCTACATCCGCGCCGCGTCGTACGGCTTCAGTCTCGGCGGAGCGGTCGGGCTGATGATGGTCGAGGCCGGCGAGCCGGTGGACCAGGCGTACCTGGACAAGGGCACCTGGGAGGTCGAGATCGCCGACAAGCGGTACCCGGCGATCGCGTCGCTCAAGCCGCTCTACGATCCGGAGAACAAGAAGATCAAAAGCTAGGCCCGCAAACACGTGGGGCGGTCAGGGTCTCCCCCAACCGCCCCAAAATACCTCTGCCTTTCTTCCTCTCTCGTACGACGGGGAAGGATCGTTGGCTACTGAATTTTCCACGGCCTCACTGCCAGCGGAAGATCCGCAGCGCGACCGCGAACGACACCACTCCCCAGCCGAGCAGGATCGCGATCGCCACCCACTGGGACGACAGCGCCGCGCCCTCGTTGATCACCGCCCGCAGCCCGTTGTTCAGCGCGGTCAGCGGCAGCGCCTGGATGAACGGCTGCAGCGCGTCGGGGAAGTGCTTCGAAGAGAAGAACGCTCCCGACAGCAGGTACATCGGCATCATCACGAAGTTCATCAGCCCGCCGGCGACCTCGGTGCTCTGCGGCCGGGCGGCGATCAGCAGCGCCACCCCGGTGAACGCCAGCCCGCCCAGCAGCGCGAGCGCGAAGACCGCCCCCAGGTTGCCCTGCACCGCCACCCCGAACGCGCCCCAGCCGACCGCGACCAGGGCGGTGGTCTCGAACAGCAGGAACAGCAGCCGCGAGAGCAGGATCGCCAGCAGGTAGTCGCTGCGCCTCATCGGCGTGGCGGCGAGGCGCTTGAGCAGCTTGCGCTTGCGGGCGTCGACCACTCCGTAGCCCACGCCCCACATCGAGCTGCCCATCAGGTTCATCCCGATCAGCCCGGGGACGAGGAAGTCGATGTAGCGCGAGCCGGGCTCGGTGACCTTCTCCTCGCTCGCCCGGGTGACGTCGCGGCGGCCGCGCGAGCGCTCGATCGCCCGCTCCACCGCCAGCCGGGCCACCCGCGCCTCGGGCCGGGTCTCGTCGAACCGGTAGGTGATGTCCTGCAGGTCGCTGCTCTGCACCAGCAGATCCGCCTGCGCCCGCCGCAGCTTCCAGCGCGCCTCCTCGAGCGGGGCCTGCTCCACGATCAGGCTGGCGTCCTTCGCCAGCAGCTCGGCGAGCGGAGGGTTGTCCACCACCACCACGTGCAGCGGATCCGGCGGCCGGTTGCGGAAGGCGAGGCCGAGCACGAAGGCGAGCAGGATCGGAAAACCGAACACCCAGAACAGCGCGCCCGGATCGCGGATGAACTCGAGCACCCGCATGCGGGTCAGCTCGAACAGCGCCGAGGCTCGCCGCGGGCCTGCGTCACTCATCGCGCAGCTCCGAGCCGGTGAGGTGGACGAAGACGTCTTCGAGCGTCGCCTCGCGGGTGACCACGTGCTTCACCGCCGAGCCGCTGGTGCGGGCCAGCTCGAGCAGCAGGGGCAGGCTGATCGCCGCGTCCTCGACGTAGAGCACCCGCGCGTCGGCCTTGGGGCTGATCCGCCTCACCCCGGGCAACGACCGCAGCGCCGCGTCGTCGAGGGCGGGCAGGGTGATCACCTCGATCAGCTGCGACGCTCCGAGCGAGGCGATCAGCTCGCCGGGAGTTCCGCGCGCGATCACCTTCCCGTGGTCGAGGATCGCGATCCGGTTACACAGCCGCGCCGCCTCTTCCATGTAGTGGGTGGTCAGCAGCACCGTCCCGCCCTGGGCCTTGAACGCGAGCACGATCTCCCAGACCTTCAGGCGCGCCTGGGGATCGAGCCCGGTGGTGGGCTCGTCGAGGAACAGCAGGTCGGGGTCGCCGACCAGGGCGCACGCGAGGGCCAGTCGCTGGCGCTGCCCGCCCGAGAGCTTCGCCACCCGCCCGGTGCGCTTCTCGTCGAGCTCGAGGTGGGCAATCACCTCGTCGACGCCGCGGCCGCGCTCGTAGAACGATCGAAACAGCCGCACGCACTCTTCGACGGTGAGCTTGTCGGGCAGCTGCGTCTCCTGCAGCGCGATTCCGATTCTCGCCCGCACCGCCGGAGCGCCCGGGGCCTGCCCGAGGATCCGCACCTCGCCGGCGTCGAACGGCGTCAGCCCCTCGAGGATCTCGATCGTGGTCGTCTTGCCCGCCCCGTTGGGCCCCAGCAGCCCGAAGCACTCGCCGCGCAGCAGCTCGAGGTCCACCCCCGCCACCGCGGCCAGCGCTCCGAAGCTCTTCTTCAGCCCGGTGCAGGTGAGCACCGGGCCGACGGCGGGGCTCGTCATCGACCCACGATGCCGGCGGGACCCCGGGGCGGCAAGCGGCAGAAAAGAAAATGGGCGGCCGGGGAATCCCGACCGCCCAAAGTCACCTCTACCTTTCTGCAGGAGCAAGTACGCCAGCCGGCCCTTCCCGTCAATCCAACCGCCCCCAGATCTGCACCGCGCCGGGCGGCGG
>JAGSPQ010000848.1 GCA_018262385.1 Myxococcaceae bacterium
CCGGTCGACGGCCCGGTCAGCACCGCCTTCGGGCCGGTGGCGTTCACCGACGGCACCATCACCTGCTGGGTCGAGGGCTCGGAGTCGGTGCCCTTGTCGTCGGCCACCACCAGGGTGATCACGTAGTTGCCCGCCGCGGTGTACGAGTGCTGGGTGGTCGGCGTGGTGGCCTCGACCGCCGCGCTGCCGTCGCCGAAGGTCCACTTGAACTTCGAGAGGGTCCCGACGGTGGCGAACGAGTCGGCCGCGTCGAGGGTGAACACCTGCGGCCGCACCGACGACTGGGTGACCTTGAAGCGCGCTTCCGGCTTGCGGATCACCGTCTGGGTCTTCTGCGGGCCACAGCCGACGGCGAAGAAGAGAACCAGCGCACCCAGCGTGAGTCGGAGCATGGCGACAGCGAATACCGCAAATGATGGAGGGAAGACAAAGCGGGCGCACCGGTTGGCGCTAACGTGGCCCGCATGGCCCTGCCTCCCGCGCCTTCCGCTGTGTCCGACGAAGCCGGCGCTCCCCGCTTCGGCACCTACCAGGGCGCGCTGCCCACGGTGGACCTCGGGCGGCTGACCGGCCAGTACAACCCGGGGCTCGGACGGCGGCTGCTCAAGCACAAGAAGTGGCTCTACTCGTTCGTCGCCACCCGCGAGGTGGTCGCGCTCTGCGCGGTGGTCGACGTCGGCTACAGCAGCAACTGCTTCTGCGTGGTGGTGGACCTCAAGGATCAGACCACCCTGCTCGACACCTCGGTGCTCGGGCTGGGCGCCCCGATGGTGCAGGTGTCGGACGAGCCGAGCACCGGGCTCGACGTCCGCTTCACCTCGCCCCAGCTTCGGGTCAGCGCCCGGCGGCCCGCGGGCAGCGAGCGCTTTCACCTCCACACCCGGGCCGGCCTGCTCGGCCGCAAGCTCGACTGGCAGGTGGACCTGCTGGCCGCGGGGGCGCCGCCGCCGCTGACGGTGATCGCTCCGGTGCCGCTCGACGGAGTGGTGAACGTCACCCAGAAATGGGCCGGGATGCTGGCCTTCGGCACCCTGCAGGCGGGCGGCCGGCGCTACGTGCTCGACGGCGGCGTCGGCGGCATGGACTACACCCACGGCTACCTCGCCCGGCGCACCGCCTGGCGCTGGGGGTTTGCCTGCGGGCGGCTCGCCGACGGGACGCCGATCGGCCTCAACCTCGTCGAGGGCTTCAACGAGACCCGCGAGGACGTGAACGAGAACGCGCTCTGGGTCGGCAACCGGCTGATCCCGCTCTCTCGCGCCCGGTTCACCTTCAACAAGGCCGACCCGCTCGACAAGTGGGAGGTCTCCACCGACGACGGAGCGATCCAGCTCAGCTTCCGCCCGATCGGCATCCACCGCGAAGCGCGCGACCTGAAGCTGGTGAAGAGCTGGTTCGTCCAGCCGGTCGGGGTGTTCGAGGGGCTGATCACGATCGACGGCCGCGCCCACCCGGTGGAGAACCTGCCCGGGGTCACCGAGGATCAAGACATCCTCTGGTGAGATAAGGTCGCCGCCGCAAATGAGCGCTCCCGAGAACATGACCGAAGTGCTGCACGCGGACGTCGCCCGCTTCCCCCGCGCGCGGCTCACCGTGGTGAAGGGCCCGGACAAGGGCACCGAGGTGGTGCTCGAGGGCCAGATGGTGGTGATCGGCAGCGACGAGGGCTGCGGGTTGCGGCTCAACGACAGCTCGGTCTCCCGCAAGCACGTCGAGCTCTCCGGCGGCCCGGGCGGCTACCGCCTGCGCGACCTGCGCAGCACCAACGGCGTCTTCATCGAAGGGCTGCAGGTGATCGAGGCCCGGCTGATCGACAAGGTGCGGCTGAACATCGGCCGCAGCGAGCTGCGCTTCGAGCCCGACCGCCACGAGATCCAGTGGCCGCTGTCGCCCCACGAGCGGTTCGGCGACGTGCTCGGCCGCTCGACCGCGATGCGCCGCAGCTTCGCCCTGCTCGAGCGCGCCGCCCCCACCGAGTCGTCGATCGTCCTCGAGGGAGAAGCCGGCACCGGCAAGGAAGTCCTCGCCCGCGCGATTGCCGACAAGAGCGCCCGGAAAGAGATGCCGTTCGTGGTGGTCGACTGCACCTCGACCGAGGCGCTGCTCGACAGCGATCTGTTCGGGCACGACGTCTCGAACTCCCGCCCCACCGCGCGGCCCGGCGCTTTCGAGGAAGCGACCCAGGGGACGCTCTACCTCGACGAGGTGGCCGAGCTGCCCGCCCAGCTGCAGGCCCGGGTGCTGCGGGCGATGGAGACGAAGGAGATCAAGCGCCCCGGCCAGGGCGGCACGGTGAAGGTCGACGTGCGGGTGATCGCCTCGACCCAGAAGGACCTCGAGGCCGAGGTGAAGGCCGGCCGCTTCCGCGAGGACCTGTTCTTCAAGCTCTCGGTGTTCCGGGTCCGCGTCCCGCCGCTGCGCGAGCGGCCTGAAGACATCTCGCTGCTGGTCCGGCACTTCGAGGGCAAGAGCAAGCCGGCGGCGCCGATCTCGGAAGAGACGGTCGAGATGCTCTCCCGCCACGACTGGCCGGGAAACGTGCGCGAGCTGCGCAACGTCCTCGAGCGGCTGGCCGCGTTTCCGGATCTCGGCGCCGGCGCGATCGCCCGCGCGCTCGGCAAGACGGTCGAGGAAGACGAGTCGTCCGGAGCCCGGCTGCGGCAGGAAGCCACCCGCCAGCTGCTGTCGCTGCCGTACCACGAGGCCAAAGATCGGGTCCTCGAGAGCTTCGAGAAGACCTACCTGCTCGAGCACCTCAAGGCCGCCAACGGCGTCGTCACCCGCGCCGCCCAGCGCGCCGGGCTGCCGCGGCAGTCGGTGCACCGGATGCTGCGCCGGCTCGGCATCGGCGCCAACGAAGAGCCCTGATCAATTTCTCTCTCGCTGCTCGACCCGGAGGCGCCGGGTCGCTTAAGCGCTCGAAGCATGAATCGCTTCCTGCTCGTCGCCACGCTGTGCGCCTCGGGGTCGCTGGTCACCGGCTGCACCGAGAAGGCCCCCCCGCCCCCGCC
>JAGSPQ010000109.1 GCA_018262385.1 Myxococcaceae bacterium
GCAGCAGCGGGTGGTGGCCGAGGGCGACTCGGTGGTGGTGATGGTCGACCCGAAGTCCGGAGTGAAGCAGCCGCTGGATCCGGACCTGCGGGCGCGGATCAGCGCCCTCGAAGGCCTCTAAGCTAAGCGCCCGTCACTTCGCCTTCAGCTCCGGGTGCCCCGCGGCCTCGACGATTCCGCCGAAGTTCCGATGCTGGCTGTGCGCGCGCAGGACCCGTTCCCAGTCCGCGCTCCAGTTGTCGCGCAGCGCCGGCCCCAGCGCATTGGCGACGAACGGCTCGTCGACCACGCTCGGGAACAAGGTGACTGCGCGCGGATCCTTCATCCGGATCAACGCCCCGACCGCCTCGGCTTTGCCCTCCTTGCACAGCTCGGCGATCCGGGCGGCCGCGTCCGCGTTGGTCTTCGACGGCACGAAGCCCAGCAGCGCGACCGTGTCGTCGACGCCGAACCCGCGGCAGATGAACCGCTTCTCGATCGCCTCCCGTGCTCCCGGCGCGTTCTGCAGCGCCGCGGCCGCCAGCGTGTCCGGCGCGGCGTATTTCGGGTTGTCCGGAACCACGATCTTCTCGCGCGCCGAAGACGGGAGGCCCCCGAGCACCAGCTTGCTCGCGACCTCGTCGCGCTTCTTCTCCGGGAACTTCCGCTCATCCCGCTGGAGCAGCGCGCCCGCCGCCTTCCGCGCCTCGGCCGGCATCCGCTCTCCCACCAGCGGCAGCAGCAGGCTCGCCTCGTACCGCCCGCGCTCGACCAGCCCCGCGTACACGGCGATCGCGCACTTCCAGTGCAGCTGCCCGCCGCTCGCAGTGGTGATCCACGCGTCGGCTCCGCTCGTGCTCCAGCCGTTCGCCGCCTGCCCATTCTCGAAGAACGCCTTCACGAACGGGCCGGCCTGGCTCGCCTCGTCGCACCGCGACAGCGGCTCGAGCTGCTTGCGGCGGGCGGCGAGGGCCGCGGCGATCTCCGCGGTGGCCGGCGTCCTGCGCGACGGGCAGTCGACCAGCTGGCTGGCGACCCGCACCACCTGCAGCGCGGTGTCCTTCGCCGCCAGCTCGAGCAGCCGCAGAAATGCGGGGCCCCTGGGGTCGGCCGCCAGCAGCGCGAGGATCCGCGCGAGGGGGTCGGCGTTGGCCGCGAGCGCCTGGGCCAGCGCGGCATCGGTGCGGGCCAACGCGATCAGCAGCCGCCCGGCGCGCAGGCCGGCGGGCCCGTTGAGATGCCTCATCGCCAGCAACATCTCGGGCGACGATCCGCAGAACATCGGACTGGGAGCCAGCAGCTCGCCCAGCCCCGCGGCGTGCGCGGCGCGGAGCAGCTCGGGCATCGCGCGGGTGGCGATCGGGGTGAGCTGCTCGGTGGCGGCGGCGGACTTCTCGCCTTCGAGCTGGAGGATCAGCTCCCAGACCTTCTCGTCCGACGGCGCGGGCGCGGCGGCCAGAGCGGCAAAGACGGCGAGCGTCGTGAGCATCCGCGAATCAGACCACGAACAACGACGTCGCCGCCGCGTAGTCTCCCGCCCGACCCATGGTGATCGACCTCCGGCTCCTCTTTGCGACGCGGGCCCTGCTCGGTGGTGCCGATTCAGCACCGTCTGGTTCTCGTTCGCCCTGCGAGGGCGTTGGCGCGATGGGTGCAGAGGTCGAACCCATGAACGAGCCCTTGCGAGATCCGACCGGCCCTCGGCCCACTGCCCCGGATCGCCCGCGAAACACGAACGGCCCCGATCGACTCCCGTCGGCCGGCGCGGCGGCGCCGTCGCTCTCCAGCGTGGTGGAGGCCTTTGCTGCCCGCCGGTGGCCGAGCGACGCGGCCTTCGATTCCTTTCTGCCCGACGACGTCCGCGCGGTCTCCAGCCGCTACTGGACCCCGATCGCCGTCGCCGCGCAGGCCGCCTGCTGGTTCGACGAGTTCGACATCCACACCGTCGTCGACATCGGCTCCGGGGCCGGCAAGTTCTGTGTCGCGGCCTGCCTGGCGGGCAGGAAGCCGCGCCGCTTCATCGGGCTCGAGCACCGGTCGCGCCTGGTGGTGGCGGCGCGAGCGCTCGCCGACTTGTTTCAGGTCGGCGGGTGCGCCCGGTTCCTCGAAGGAGCCCTGGGGGAGTGCGCGCTGCCGGAGGCCCAGGCCTATTATCTGTTCAACCCTTTCGGAGAGAACGTCTACTGTGCAGGCGAGCCGCTCGACGAAGAGGTGGAGCTGAGCGAAGAGCGCCTCGCGCGTGACGTAGCGACGGTGCAAGATCTCCTTCGGACCTCACCGGTGGGGACCTTTCTCGTGACCTACCATGGCCTTGGCGGCACCACTCCAGCAGGGTTCGACGAGCTCCGGGTCGCTGGGACCTGGCCCCACATCCTTCGCCTCTGGCAGAAGAGGGAGCCCGGCGGATGAGGCGGCCCGAATGGCGGCCGGGTGCTGTTTCGGCACTCCGGGGCCTTTGCTGACGGCACCCATGGCCCAGAACCCAGACCGCAGATTTCGGGGAGTGCCCGGCGCCGGTCGGCCCCGGCGCAGGCGCCTGCTGCGCACCCTTCGGATCGCCAAACCGCCGCTCGACGATTTCGATCGCTTGCTGGACTCCGAAGGCCAACGGCTGGCGGCGATTCATTGGACCCCGGCCCGGGTGTGTCATCGCGCCGCGCAGCTGCTCGACCTGGGGGCGGGTGAACGGGTGCTCGACGTGGGCAGTGGGGTCGGCAAGCTCTGCCTCCTCGGCTCATTGGCCAGTCCGGGCCAGTACGTCGGCGTCGAGCAGCGGCACCCGCTGGTCTTTCAGGCGCGGGGGCTGGCGGCCCGGCTGGCCTCCACCGCCCAGTTCCTCCACGCCGATGCCTTCGACGTCGACTGGGCTGGGTATGAAGCGCTCTACTTCTTCAACCCGTTCGACGAAGTGAGGTTCTCGAGCCTGTCGGGGTGGCAGATCGACGGCTCGATCCGGATGGGGGGAGAGGTCTTCGAGGAGCTCGTCGCCCGCACCCAGGATCGCCTCGCCTCCCTGGCGATCGGCACCCGGGTGGTCACGTTCCATGGGATTGGCGGGCCAATGCCGAGCTGCTACCAACGGCGCGTCAGCGAGCGCTTCGGCGAGGGGACGCTCGACCTGTGGGTGCGCGCCAGTCCCTAGACCGACAACACGCCGGGCCAGTGCCGCATCCACTCCCGGCGCTGGGCGCGTTGCTTCCAGGTGGGGTCGCCGGGATCCACCCGCACCGAGTGGGCGAGGCGGGCGTCGATCTGGGCCTCGCAGTCGCGCACCAGCGCTGCGTCTTCCACCAGCAGCATCAGCTCGCTCTCCCAATACGCAGCGGTGATGTCGAGGTTCGCGCTGCCCACCGCGCAGCGCTGCCCGTCCACCGTCAGCAGCTTGGCGTGCACGTGCGGCTGCACCACCCCGACGCCCGGCGCCCACCCGGGCAGCGGATGGATCGCGAAGGTCCAGGCCTCCCCGCCCGCCGCGACGAGCGGGTCGAGGCGCGACTGCACCAGCTCGGTGGCGGCCGCGCGCGCGGTGGCCCACGGGCCCTTGAACGGCTGGCCGTCGTGGGTCGGCGTCGCGTGGCCGCTCAGCACCCGCACCCGCACCCCGCGGCGGATCGCCTGCAGCAGCGCGTGCTGCAGCTCCAGCACCAGCGGGAAGCCGTTCACCACGTTGAGGTGCGAGGTCGCCGAGTCGATCAGCTGCCGGTACGTCTCGAGGGTGTGCGCGTCTCGCAGCCCGCGGTGGGTGATCACGCGCGCCGTGGTGGTGCCGAGCGCGGGCGGGGTGAAGAGGGGAAACGGCTCGCCGCCCGCGCCCACCCACGCCTCGAGGAACCCCGCCGCGAGCGCCCCCACCGCCGGCCCTTCCACCCGCGCGCCGGCGTCGAGCCAGGGCACCGCGCGCCAGGTCGAGGTGGGGGTGAGCGGCACCTCGCCGAAGCCGGTGTAGTACTCGTGCGAGAGGTTGCGCCCCCCGAGCAGCGCCAGCGCGCCGTCGACCACCGTGAGCTTGCGGTGATCGCGCTGCTTGAGGTCGCTGAGCGAGGGGACCTCGGTGATCGGGCGCAGGACGCGCAGCTCCACGCCCGGCCGCGCGGCCAGCCGCTCGAGCAGCGGGTTCTTCGCGCCGAACGAGCCGTGGAGGCCGTGCAGCGAGTCGACCAGCACCCGCACCTTCACCCCGCGCGCTCCCGCCTCGGCGAGGGCCGCCTCCACCGGCGCCCCGACGTCGTCGTCGAGCACCATGTACACCTGGAAGTGAATCGATTCGCAGGCGTGGGTGATCGCGTCGACCAGCCAGCGGCGCGCCAGGGCGTTGTCGAGCTCCAGCGCGATGCGGTTGCCGGCGATCGGCGGGGTGACGGCGGGCAGCGGCGGCGGCAGCGCGGGGCCCAGCACCACCGGGGCGCCGGCCACCAGCTCCGGCTCGCTCAGGGTGGCGAACCCGTGCACCTCGGGGTGAACCAGCCCCCGATGGAGAATGCCGGCCACCGCAAACCCCGCCTGCCGCAGCCGGGCCGCCACCCGCGCCAGCCGCACCGGATCATTCACGGCGGAGACATCGAGCGCGGGGCCCTCGTCCAGCACGGCGCGCGCGTCGAGCACCCGGGGCACCAGCCCCAGCGCCCGCAGCCGGGCTCGCACCGAGCGGCAGCTGACGCTCGGCCGCAGCCGCACCGCCAGCAGCTCGGGCGCCGGAGGCCCCTCGAGCTGCGCCAGCACCCGCAGCACCTCGTCGGCCACGGTGGCGTCGAAGAGGATCACCGGCCGCGGTCCGGCGCGGACCACCCCCACCTGCTGCTCGATCGCCGTCACCGGGTCGACCGGCTCCGCCCGCGCGCGGAAGACGCCCAGCGCGCTGGCGGCCAGCCCCGGCGGCAGCTGCCCCTCGCCGTCGTGGGTGGCGAGCGTGGCCACCACCCGGCCGCCGGTGACGAAGGACAGCTCTTGATCCGCGATCGGCGAGAGATCTCCGACGGTGGCGAGGTGATGAACCCGCACCCGCAGCGGCCCGCCGTCGTCGAGCAGATCCGCCAGGTCGATCGCGCGCTGGGTGAAGGGCCGGGGCGACGCCTCGGGCGGCAGCCACAGCACCGGCACCGGCCAGGGCGCGCCCAGCAGCGCGGTGGCGGGGATGCGCGCCACCACCAGCAGCTGGGCGGCCGGCTCGGCGCCTGCCGTCTCGAGCACCTCGCGCAGCGACCGCGGCCCCGGCGGCCCGTCTTCCACCCGCGCGTGAATGCCCGCCACCTCGAGAATCGACGCCAGCGCGGGGCGGCTCCTCGCCGGCGGCGCCAGCAGGGTGACCCGCATCGCGGCGTCGAGGTGGTCGCGCAGGAACGGGCGGATCACCGCCCGCCCACGGTGGCTCTCGGCGAAGCAGGTCACCCGGTCAATCGCCCCGCCGTCCCCGCCTGCCCCGGCGAAGAGCACCGTGATCCCGACGCTGCGCCGCAGCTCGTTGACGGCGGCGAGGGTCCGCAGCGTGCGCGTGCTGACGACCAGCAGGTCCAGCGCTTCGGCGGTGGCCAGCTGCGTCAGCGCCTTCACCGACAGCTCGGACACCGGGTGGACCTCGACGCTGGGCGCGGCGAGCGCGGCCTGGGCGCGAAGGGCCTCGACCGCGGCGGGCGACTCGCCGTCCGCAGGGGGCTCGCCGGTGAGCCACGCCAGCGAGAACGGGGCGGCGCGCACCACCACCACCACCAGCCGCTCGAGCGAGGGCGCGACCCGCCGCAGCGCCCAGAGCGCGGCGCGGGCATCGTCTTCGGGTCGCTCCACCAGCAACAGGGCCCGGCGGTACCTCACGGCGACTCCGGCCGGAGGGGGAACTCGAAGGTCCGGAAGTGCTGCGCGTCGGGCTCGAGCACCCGCGCGCGGATCGACGCGATCCGGCCGTCGTCGTCGAGCTCGTAGAGGTTGAAGGCGGCGCGAATCCGATCGTCCGGGTGCCCGAGCGCCGCGGCGGTGGCGCACACCGCGTCCAGCGCCCCGCGCCCGGTCGTCAGCGCCTGGTGGCGCCGCTCGTGGAGATGGCCGTAGAGCACCAGCCCGCGCGGCAGCGGCTGCAGCGTTTCGCGCAGCTCGCGCGCATCGACGAGGCCTCCGCGCAGCTGGTCGAGGCGGAAGCGCGAATCGAACGGGCTGTGGTGCAGCAGGATCACCGGCGTGCGGCGCGCGACTTCCGGGTGGCGCAACACCCGCGCCAGCGCCTCGCGCTGCTCGCGTCCGAGCAGGCCCGCCGACACGAAGGGCGGCCGGGGAACGGCGGTGGTGAGCCCGATGATCGCCGCCGGCCCGCGCAGCTTGACGCTGGGGAAGTGGCCCGCCGGCAGCGCGAGCGCGAGCTCGGGGAGATCGCTGTGCATGTACCGGGAGAAGTGATGCGGGAAGCGCCGCTCGTGGAGGATGATCGGCAGGTAGATGTCGTGGTTGCCGGGCACCACCGTCACCTCCGCCGAGCCCGCGGCCTCGTCCAGCAGCCGCCGCGCCTCCACGTACTCCCCCTCGAGCGAGAGGTTGGTGATGTCGCCGGTGACCACCAGGTGGTCCGCCTGCGCGGCGGCGGCGGCGATCACCGCGAGGAGGTTCTCGCGCCGGTAGTTGCGCGCCCGATGGGTCAGCAGGTTCGCGTAGCCGGTGACGCGCTTGTTGAACAGCACCCGGCGCAGCTCGACGCCGGTGCGGGACAGCACGTGCAGGTCGGAGATGTGGGCGATGCGCAGCACTGGATTGAGCCTAACGCCAGGCCCCGCCCGGTGCGGGGGCGACTGGGGCGTCGCCAACCGCGCAACGAACGGGCATTCTCTGGGTCCCCTGCCGACCGGAGCTGCCTTGAGTCTCTTCCCCAACCCCCTCGAGCTGACCGGGTCCTAGCGGTGGCGCTCCCCGGCGATCCCAGGTCCACCTCGGACACCGAGGTTTCGCTCGAGCCCGTGGTGTCGACGACCCAGACCGCGGTCGGGCTCGAGCCGATCACCGACCCGGTGCAGCCCAGCTCGGTCGGGCCGGATCCGGGCTCGACCAACGACCAGACCGCGGTGGCGCTCGCGCCGGTTCTGACCGGGCCTCGAGCGCAGGCCGGCCGGATCGCACCCCGCGCGCTCTACTTGAAGTGGGGGCCGCTGGGCGCGGGGCTGGCGATCTTCGTCCTCGGGGTGGGCCTGTATCTGCTCGACGCCTCGAACGACGCCGCCGAGGCGACCGAGGGCGCGGTGGACCTGGTGGTGAGCTCGACCCCGGTGGGCGGGACGGTGCTGATCGACGGACGCCCGCTGTCCGGGCGGACTCCGGTCACGGTGAGAAACCTCCCGCTCGATCGCCCGATCGGGGTGAGCGTCGAGCTGCTCGGGCATCGGCGCTGGACCCAGCTGGTGAAGCTCACGCCCGACAACCCCAACACGCTCAACGCGGTGCTCCAGCCGGAGCAGCCCTGAACGCAGCCCGCCGGGCGCTCAGCCGGCCAGCGGCTGGAGCAGCTGCAGCGCGCTCGCGCCCGACTTGCGCAGGTTCGACTTCGCCCCGGTCGCCACCCAGTCTTCCAGCACCACCCGCAGCACGCCGATCAACGCGCCCGCCGCCAGCTTGCCCCGGTGCACCGCCGCCGCCGCCCTCGAGCCCCGCGAGAGCGCCGAAGCGATCGCCAGCACCGCCGCCCGGTCGAGCTCGAGCTCGCGCCCCGCCAGCGCGGGCGCTCCGGCGATCACCTGGTGCTCGATCAAGATCTGCTCGCGCCGCGCGACGTGATCGTCGGCGAGCACCAGCAGCGAGCGTCGCACCGTCTCGAACGGCTGCTCGCCCGGAAGCGGCGCCTTCAGCAGCGCCTCCAGTTGCTCGATCTGATCCGCCCGGCGGGCGAAGAACACCGCTTCCTTGGTGGGGAAGTACCGGAAGAACGATCGGCGCGAGACGTTCACCTCGGCGACGATCTCGTCGACCGTCACCGCCTCGAAGCCCCGCGCCGAGAACAGCTTCATCGCCGCGCTGGCCAGCTGCTCGCGGACCAGGCGCTTCTTGCTCGCCCGCAGCCCCACCTTCACGCCTCGGCCTTCGGGGTGAACATCTGCCCGACGCAGGCGAGCAGCAGCCGCTTCTGGACGCTGCGCGGCAGCTCGTTCAGCAAGGCGTTGACGTCGGCCATCTTCCCCGGCACCGTGCCGCCCGGGC
>JAGSPQ010000110.1 GCA_018262385.1 Myxococcaceae bacterium
GCCGACCGAGCCATCGCGGACGCCGACCGAGCCATCGCGGACGCCGACCGAGGGATCGCGCAGACCTCCGCGGGTGTTCACCGGGCCGGCGGGGCGATCGAAGGAACTCACTCCCGTCGGCGCCACCGGGCTCGATGGAGCAGGAACCGGCGCCACTGGCTCAGGGCGGGGGGTGACCGACGTGGTCCGAACGGGGGCGGGCGGCAGTCTGGGGTCGATGGGCGGCATGGATTTCCCCTGTAATTGTCGAGAGATTGTCGCTCAGGTTGCGGTTTCCTAAAACCCCGGAGTTCTCGGGATTTTCAGGTTAGGTTTCAAGGGCTTGGAAGCATTCGGCAAATACGACCTGCTCAAGCGCATCGGCGCCGGAGGAATGGGAGAGGTGTTCCTGGCGCGGACGCGTGAGTCGCCCGACCTGGTGGTGGTGAAGCGGATCCTCCCCCACCTCACCGAGAACGCCCGCTTCCTGAGGCTGTTTCTGGACGAAGCGCGAATCGCCGCCCGCCTGGTCCACCCGAACGTGGCGCGCATTCTCGAGCTGGGTGAAGCCGACGGCAGCTGGTTCGTCGCGATGGAGTACGTGCCCGGCCGCGACCTGCGCGACCTGCTGCGAAGAATGAAGGAGCGCGATGAGCTGACGCCGGTCGAGGTCGCGCTGCGGATCGGCGTCGAAGTCGCCGCCGGCCTCGACTACGCCCACCGGGCAACCGACAACGTCGGCAAGCCGCTGAAGATCGTCCACCGCGACGTCTCTCCCCACAACATCCTCATCTCGCGCTACGGCGACGTGAAGCTGATCGACTTCGGAGTGGCCAAGGCCGCGAACAAGTCGATGCACACCGCGACCGGGATCCTGAAGGGGAAGTTCCCGTACATGGCGCCCGAGCAGGCCAACGCGAAGAAGGTCGATCCGCGCACCGACGTGTTCGCCCTCGCAATCGTGATGTGGGAGTTGCTCACGGTTCGCCACCTGTTCCGCGGCAAGAGCGACGCGGCGACGCTGAAGAAGGTTCGCGCCTGCGACGTGCAGGCTCCTTCGGAGGCGGTGCCCCAGATTCCCAAGGCGGTCGACAAGCTCCTGCTGCGGGCGCTCGAGCGAGAGCCCCGCCGCCGCTACCCCAACGCCGGCGCCTTCGCAGAGGCGATCCAGGAAGTGTTGGTCGGCCTCGGGCACGCGGACGTTCAGGGCTTCTTTCACGGGCTCGAAGAGCCGAACGACTTCGAGGACGCGTCCTCGCTGTCCGCTTCGGATCCGAAGAGCGCGACCGAGGAGGCCACCCAGAGCGTCGGCGCTGCGACCGTCAACGAGGGCCGCCGGCCTGCGACGTCGACGTCGGCGCCGTTGGCGACCAGGGTCGGATCCGACCCGCGCGCGGGACTGGGGGACGACGTCAGCAAGACGGCCCAGTTGCTGAGCACGATCGCCCAGCGGCCGACGAACCTCGCTCCCCAGGCGACCAGCTTCATCGGCCGCGTCGCCGAGCTGGCAGACCTCCATCAGCTGTTTCGCCACGGCTCGCGGCTGATCACCCTGCTGGGCCCGGGAGGAACGGGGAAGACCCGGCTGTCGGTGCAGTTCGCCTCCCAGCTGGTGTCGTACTTCGGCCCCGGCGCCTCGCCCGAGATTCGACGCGGGGGGATCTGGTTCTGCGACCTGACCGAAGCGCGCGACGTCGAAGGCATCTGCCAGGCGGTGGCGCGCGCGCTCGCGGTGCCGCTGTCTCCCACCAACCCGATCGTCCAGCTGGGCCACGCGATTGGAGCCCGCGGAGAGACGATGCTGGTGCTCGACAACTTCGAGCAGGTCGTCGCCCACGCCTCGGCCACCGTCGAGCAGTGGATGACGATGGCCCCGCACTCGCGCATCGTCGTCTCCTCGCGGGAGCTGTTGCGGATTCCCCAGGAGGCCGTCTTCGAAGTTCCTCCGATGCGGACCCCCGGCAAGGGAGACGTGGTCCGTACGTCCGAAGCCGTGCAGCTGTTCGTCGAGCGCGCCCGGGCCGTTCGCCCCAACTGGGAGCCGAGCCCGAGTGAAGAGGACGCCATCGCCGAGATCGTCCGCCAGTTGGATGGAATGCCGCTGGCGATCGAGCTCGCGGCGGGGCGGATGGGGATGCTCTCGCCCGGTCAGCTGGTGCAGCGGCTTCCTCGCCGCTTCGATCTGCTCTCGGGTGGGAGCGGGGCGACCGACCGCCAGGCCACCCTGCGGGGGGCGATCGACTGGTCCTGGAAGATGCTCAGCGCCGAAGAAGCAGCGGCGCTCGCCCAGCTGGCGATCTTCCGCGGGGGCTTCACCGCCGAGGCGGCCGAGTCGGTCGTCGACCTGGCCCGCTTCCCGGAAGCATCCGAGGTGCTGTCGCTGGTGTTGACGCTTCGATCCAAGTCGCTCGTTCGCAGCTACTTCCCTCCGGGCGGCAGCGGCGAAATGCGCTACGGGCTGTTCGAGAGCATCCGCGAGTACGCGCTCGAAAAACTCCAGGCGCTGCCCGAGGCGCGCGCGGCGAAGGACCGGCATACGAAGTACTTCACCGCGCTCGGGGGCCGGCTCTCGGCCGGGGCCGAAGGGAGCGCCGCGCTGCTCGATGCGCTCGAGCTCGAGCGCGAGAACCTCAACTCGGTGTTCCAGCGGGCGCTCGAGGACGAGGACTACAACTCGCAGGCGCTGAGCGCGGTGCTCGCGCTGGACCCGCTGTTGGCGCTGCGCGGGCCGTTTCGACTGCACATCGCGATGCTCGACGCCGGGATCGCCAAGCTGGGCGAGACCGAGTCGGCCAAGCGCACGCTCGGGCTCGAGGCCCGGGGGCGGGCGCGGATCTCCCGCGGCGAGGGCGATGAGGCCGCCAAGGACATCCAGGCGATGATCGCGTTGGCGCGCGTGGAGGGCAGGGCCGAGGTCGAAGGCCGCGCCACCTCGTTCCTCGGCAGCATCGAGCGCCAGCGGGGAAATCAGGCCGACGCCCGCCGTTATTTCGACGCGGCGCTGGTGCTTCACCGCCAGGCCGGAGATCGGCGGATGGAGGGCCGCACCCTCTCGAACATCGCCGCGCTGCTCGACGAGCTCGGGCAAGAGAAAGAGGCGCTCTCGACCTACCAGCTGGCGCTCGAGATCCACCGCGAGGTCGGCGACCGCCGCTACGAGGGAATCACGCTGCTGAACCTCGGCGTCCAGCAGCAGAACCAGAGCCTGTTCGGGCAGGCGAAGGTGAACTACCAGGCGGCGCTGGCGATTCACCGCGAGCTGGGCAGCCGGATCTCGGAAGGCATCGCCCACGTCAACCTCGGCGATCTGAACCGCGACCTCGAGCAGGGGCCGCAGGCGCTCGCGCACTACAAGAGCGCGCTCGAGATCATGCGCGAGGTCGGCAGCCGTTACCTGGAAGGCGTGACGATCGCGTCGATGGCTTCGCTCTACCAGGAGCAGGCCAACCTCGAGGCGGCCCACGCGCGGTACACCGAGGCGCTCAGAGTGCTTCGCGAGGTCGGCAATCGCCGGTACTGCGGGCTGGTCACGGCCGGGTTGGCGGCGACCGGCGCTTGCCTGATGCGGCTGGACGTGGCCGCTGCGCAGCTGGCCGAGGCAACCCGGATTCTCAACGAGGTCGGTGACCAGAACCTGCTCGACGCCCTCGACATCTACCGCGCGCACGTCGAGCTCTCGCGGGCGATGGTGACGCCGGTGGACACCGAAGCGGCGGAGCTCGAGGCGCAGGTGGAGAAGCGCGTCCAGCGGGCCGAGCGCTCGTCTCCCCCCAACGAGTTTCACCCGGCGGGCATGCCGTCGCCGGCCGAGCGCTCGGAGCAGGTTCGCGCCGCGCTGCGGTCGCTGAGGGCGGCGATGCGCCGTTCGCGGCACACGGTTCGGAGCAAGGCTTGAAGCCTGAGCGCGCGGCGCTCTCGGACGCCGCGGTGGTGGTGCTGCTGATGGTCGCCGTGTTGTTGCCGCGGCTGTTGGTCTTCGGCGTCAACGAGAACTTCTACGGCGATGCAGTGATGCGGGCGGAGCTGGGCGGGCGATGGGCCGACCGCCCGCACGTGATCGGCTCGTTCGACCAGGGCGGCTATCAGTTCGGCCCGCTTCACATTGTGCTCCTTGGCGTCCTCACCAGGGCCGGCGGCTCCCGCGAGGATGCGGGTCGGTGGCTGAGTCTGTTCGCGGCGGTGCTGACGGTGGTTCCGCTGTTCTCGCTGACCCGGCGGATGTTCGATCGGAACGCCGCGGTGGTCGCTTGCCTGGGCCTGGCGGTGTGGGGAATTCACATTCAGTGCTCGACCACTGCCGCCAGCGAGTCGCTGAGCATGCTGCTGATCGTGGGCACGACGGCGCTCTTTTCGCGGGCCATCCTCGACGACCACCGCCCTTCGCTGCTGGCCGCCGCGCTGGTGTTCAACCTGGCCTGCGCGACCCGCTACGACGTCTGGCTCTGGCTGCCGATGCTCTGCCTGACGCTGGCGGTGAGCCGGAGAATGAAGTGGTCGGTGCTTTTCTTCGTGCTCTGCCTCGCGTTCCCCCTCGCGTGGTCCTACGGCAATTGGGGAGATCGGGGCGACCCGTTGTTCCCGTTTCGCTTCATCGACGCGTACCACCGCACCTGGTTCCCCGATGGAGAGCGGCTGTGGGGCGCGACGTCGTACCGCCTGCAGAACCTCGCGTTCTGGCCGGGGACTGCGCTGCTCACGCTCAGCCCCCTGGTCGCGATCGCGGGGATGCTCGGGCTGTGGCGCGCGTGGCGGGAACGCAAGGAACTGCGGTGGCTGGTCGTGCTGATCGTCGTCCCCACCGCGCTGTTCACCTTTCGCAGCACCGTGACGGGCAGCTTCGTCCCGCTGGGGCGCTTCGCGATCAAAGAGGTGGGGCTGTTGTTGCCATTCGTCTGGTTCGGGTTTCAGTGGGCCCCGCTGGCGCGAATTCGCACCGGCCTGCTCGCCGTCGCCGCGCTGATCGCCGTCGCGCTGCCGACCTGGCTCGGGTTCTTCACCCTCCACCGGGAGGGCAAGTGGGAAGACACCGTACGTCCGGTGAGTCCTGTCTCGACCAACCCGGTCGAGCTGATGCGCGTCGCGCGCTTCCTCGCCCGTGAGGTGAACCAACGGGGAGAAGCGGCGATCCTCGATACCGACGCGCAGTACCGCGATCTGCAGTTGGCGTTCTTCTCGGGCCTCCCGGAAGACCGGCTCGCCCGCTACCGGTGGGAGATCTTCCCCTTGCGGGTCCAGACCGCGCAGCCGCGCTTCGCCGTGCGAATCGACGGGGGCGGGCTCGACGCGGTGGCCGCGGTCGAAGGCAGGACCCTGCGCTTCAACGGCTGGGAGTTCACCGAGCTCGACGGCTTCGCGCCGCCGTTTCACGTCTACCGGCGCTAGTGCTTCTGGTGGAAGTCGATCTGCCACTTCTGAACGGCGGCGTTGTGGCAGGCGAGGTCCGGGCAGAAGACGTGGGTGCCGTCGTTGCGGGAGACGAAGAACAGATCGTCGCACTCGATCGGGTTGAGGGCGGCGGTGATCGCGGCCGAGCCGGGGGAGGCGATGGGTCCCGGCGGCAGGCCCTTGACCGCGTAGGTGTTGTAGGGATGTTCGGTCTGCAGATCGGCGCGGTTGAGGCTCTTCGAGTACCGGCCCTTCAGCAGCATCATCGCGTAGATGACCGTCGGGTCGGTCTGTAGCTTCATCTTCAACTTGAGCCGGTTGTGGAAGACGCAGGAGATCCTCGGCCGCTCCGCCGCGGCGCCTGTCTCCTTCTCGACGATCGAGGCGAGGGTGACCGCCTGCAGCAGATCGAGCTCGATGCCTGGCTTCCGGGTCGCAGCCTTCACCTGCTCGAGGGTGCGCCAGACCATTCTCTTCAGCACCCCCTCTTCCTTCACCCCGCGGGGGAAGGAGTAGGTGTCGGGGAAGAGGAATCCTTCGAAGGAATCGGCGGGCACCCCCAGCTTGCGTGCGAGCTCCGGGGTGGCCGCGATCTGCTTCAGCTTGTCGAGGCTGAGCTCGAGCTCGGAGGACGCGACGATCGGGAGGATCTCGTCGACCCGGAGACCCTCGGGGATCGTGAAGTGGTACTGCTTCACCTGGCCGGCGGTGAGCTTTTCGATCACTTCCTTCGGAGTGATCGCGCCGGAAAACTCGTACTCGCCGGCCTTGAGCTTCGGCCCCAGCTTTTCGCGCCGCAGCCAGGCGTAGAGGAGCTGCTCGCTCGAGACGACCTTCTCGCCCGCCAGCAGGCGCGCCACCCCGTGCGGGGTGGTGCCGGGTGGGATCCTCACCCGCTTTTCTTCGGGGGTTCCGAACTGGGTGATCGCGAACCGGGTGAGGCGCCGCTCGGTGAAGTACCAGAAGCCGGCCGCACCCAGCGCCCCCACCACCAGCAGCGCCAGCGAGGCGAGCAACGCCTTCTTCACTCGTCCTCGATCCGCGGTTGGGAGTCGAGCCAACCCTGGAGGATGAGGCAGGCGGCGACCTGGTCGATTACCTCCTTGCGCTTCTTCCGGGAAACGTCGGCCTCGATCAGGAACTTCTCGGCGGCGACGCTGGTGAGGCGCTCGTCCCAGTAGACAATCGGCAGGTGGGTGTGATCGGCCAGCGCGTCTCCGAGCTTGCGCGATTCGCCGGCGCGGGGGCCTTCGCTGCCGTTCATGTTCAGCGGCAGTCCGACGATCAGGCGGTCGACCTGCTGCTCGGTGACCAGCCTGGTCAGCTCGTGCAGGTCGGCGCGCAGGTTGGTGCGGCGGACGGTGGTGATCGGGTGGGCGCTGAAGCCCAGCTCGTCCGAGACGGCCACGCCGACCGTCTTCGATCCCACGTCCAGGCCCATCGTCCGCATTGGCTGAATCTACCGTTCCAGACGCCGCATCTCAGCGGCCAGATGGAGGGCCGGCACGCAAGCGGCTGATTAGAGGCCAGATTTGTCTGGCATCGCCCCTGCTCAAGGAAGCCCCGACCGCATCCAGCGGAACCCCAAACACACGAGGCAAAGAGATGAGCAACTCGATCGGTGGCAGTGGCGGCGGCGGCGGTGGTTTCGATATTGGCGGCATGCTTGGTGGGCTGATCGGCGGCATCGGGGGAAAGGGCGCCGCCGAGCAGAACGGCGGCGCTGGTGCAGGTGCCTCCCAATCGAATCCGATGGGCATGCTGCAGGGACTGCTGGATCCGCTCGGCATCTTTCCGGCTCTCGGCGGGGGGATCGGCAAGCTGCTCAAGGGTGCCGATCCGAGCCAGATCTCTGTCGAGGGCAAACGGATCAACGAGCTCGCGGCATTCGATCAGAATCAGGCCGGTGCAACCAAAGTCCCGGGCGACGCCACTGAACCCCCAGTTGAGTACCCGCCCCCGAAGGATCCGACGAAGGCGGGGGCGGGCTACGGCGACAAGATCATCCAGCAGCTCGATCAGGTTTCACAGGATTTCGTGACGGAGCAGCAGCATCAGAAGCTGTCGGGCGGGGTGAAGCAGGAGTCGCAGTCCATGACCGGAAAAGGGCAACGGCAATCGTCGTCGGCCGCGGCTACTGCTGGTACCAACCAGGATTCTCAGGCCCAGACCAGCGATCCCACGCGGTCGTCGTCCTCGTCGAATGCCCAGGGAATCCAGACGATTCAGACCCCCGAACAAGAAACTGCGGCGGCGAAGCAGCAAGAACTCAAGGCGATGAAGACGATTTCCGCCCACTTCGACGCGTTCGATCAGAACACGTTCAAGGACGGTCTCTTTGACCAGCGGAACATCGAGGACGTCGCTGCCAACGGTTCTACCGCTGAGGTTCGCGCCGCAGCCAAGTACCTGTTGGATCACCCCGACCTGATGCTCGACCTCCAGGTTGCCACGGGTCGAGGCCACGGCCTGCTTTCCCTCGACGCGATCACCGCGCGGATGCACACGCTCCTGGGGATCACGAACATTGGAGGCGGAACCGACCCCACCGGAGGGACCGACAAGAAGAACGGGACCAGCGGAAAGGACGGGGCCAACGGAAAAGACGGGGCGGCCGGCAGCGACGGGGCCAATGGCAAGAATGGGGTCGATGAAACGGATGGTCCTGACGACGCGCCTCCGCTCGTCGGCGCCGACGCCAAGACCCTCGAGGACTGTCTCGAGGACATTGGTGGCTCGATGGATCAGAAAGAGAAGAACCTGATCAAGTTGCTGAA
>JAGSPQ010000849.1 GCA_018262385.1 Myxococcaceae bacterium
TGTCCTTCTGCGATCGGGGCTCGTGGCGCACCCCCTTGAGGCCATCCGGGCCGCCGGCACAGGCGCAGGCCTCGGCCAGCGCCGACTGGTGCGGGGACTCGCCGGTGAGGTTCTCGCCCTCGAGCACCATCCGTTGCTCGAGGGCGCGCCGCAGGGTGGTCGACAGGTCGATGACCGGCTCGTTGCCCGCCGAGGCATAGGTGTAGACCTGCACCACCCCCACTCCCTTGAAGACCTGCTCGGGAAGCAGCCGCTGGATCACCGGCGGGTGCCAGCCGCGAAACGGCCCGCCGGCGCCGACGCCTTCGATCGCCCGGAAGAGCAACCGATCGAACCCGTAGGCCATCGTCTGCTCGTGCCCGACCCGCCGCCCCTGCCCCATCGCCCAGTCGGCCAGGTGGGCGCACAGCAGCGCGGCGTCCTCGAGCAGATCCTTGCCGTAGAACTCGAACGACAGCTCGCGCTGCTGCAGCTTGGCCAGGCCGACCGTCTCGGCGCGAAAGCCGTGCTCGCCCTGCTCGGCGAAGCCGACCGAGAACAGATCCTCGGCGAACGGATCTTCGGGCAGCTCGTCCGCCTTGTGCAGCGGAAACGGCCACAGCCGCAGCACGTCGATTCCCCAGCCGGTGAGGCCCTTGGACGCGTGGAGCAGGAGCTTGTGGGCGTCGGCGAAGAAGGTGCCCGCGCTGCCCTTCACGTCGCGGGTGATGGTGAGCAGCCAGCCGTGCTTCTTCGGCGCCCGCACGAACGGCTGGGCGTGCGGCCCGAACAGCTCGTCATCGGCGCTGAACGGGGGGACCTGGGGAATCGGATCGAGCGCCACGAAGGTCCCGGGCGGAACGATCATGTCGCCGCGGGGCGGCGTGCCATCGGTGAAAATCGCGAAGAAACTGCTCAGGGTTGGCATGAAGGAAGCGGCCTTGAAGTCTAGGCTGACAGGCGACGACTGCGAGTTAGGTGACGCGCGTTCAGAACAGCCCGCCTTCGCGGTACTGCCCCCAGACCTTGCGGAACACGTCGGAGACCTCGCCGAGCGTGGCGTACGCCTTGACCGCCTCGAGCACCGGCGGCATCAGGTTGTCGCTGCCGCGGCAGGCGGCCTCGACCTTCGCCAGCGCGGCGTCGACCGCAGCCTGGCTGCGCTCGCGCTTGACCTGGGCGATGCGCTCGACCTGCTCCTGGTGGACCTTCTCGTCGATCTTCAGCAGCTCGATCGGCTGGTTCTGCTCGGACTTGAAGGCGTTGACGCCGATGATCTGCCGATCGCCCTGCTCCACTTCCCGCTGCCAGCGGTATGCGCTCTCGCCGATCTCTTTTTGCGGGTACTGCTCTTCGACCGCCCGGATGATCCCGCCCATCTCGTCGATGCGGCGGATGTAGCCGTTGGCGAGCTTCTCCATCTCGTCGGTCAGGTGCTCGACGTAGTAGCTGCCGCCGAGCGGGTCGACGACGCGATCGACGCCCGACTCGTAGGCGATCAGCTGCTGGGTGCGCAGGGCGATCGTCACCGCGTCCTCGGTCGGCAGGGCGTAGGTCTCGTCGAGCGAGTTGGTGTGCAGCGACTGGGTTCCGCCCAGCACCGCGGCCAGCGCCTGGAGCGCGGTGCGCACCACGTTGTTGTACGGCTGCTGCGCGGTGAGCGAGACGCCGGCGGTCTGCGCGTGGGTGCGCAGCTGCATCGAGCGGGGATCTTTGGCGCCGAACCGATCGCGCATCACCTTCGCCCAGATGCGGCGGGCGGCGCGGAACTTGGCGATCTCCTCGAAGAAGTCGTTGTGCACGTCCCAGAAGAAGCTCAGCCGGGGCGCGAAGTCGTCGACGTTCATCCCCCGCTTCACGCACTCTTCGACGTAGCCGATGCCGTCGGCGAGGGTGAAGGCCAGCTCCTGGGCGGCCGTCGCTCCAGCTTCCCGGATGTGGTACCCGCTGATCGACACCGCGTGCCACCGCGGCATGTGCTGCTGGCAGAACTCGATCATGTCCACCACGATCCGCACCGACGGACGCGGGGGGACGATCCACTCCTTCTGGGCGATGAACTCCTTGAGCATGTCGTTCTGGATCGTGCCGCCCAGCTTCGACATCGGGATGCCCTGCTTCTCGGCCACCGCGATGTACATGCACAGCGCGACGATCGCCGAGGCGTTGATCGTCATCGAGGTGGTGACCTTGTCGAGCGCGATCCCCTCGAAGAGGATCTCGAAGTCCTTCAAGGTAGAGACGGCGACGCCTTCCTTGCCGACCTCGCCGCGGCTCATCGCGTGGTCCGCGTCGTAGCCCATCAGCGCCGGCATATCGAAGGCGGTCGACAGCCCGGTCATCCCCTGGCCGACCAGGTACTTGAAGCGCTTGTTGGTGTCCGAGGGCGAGCCGAAGCCGGCGAACTGCCGCATCGTCCAGAAGCGGCCCCGGTACATCGTCGGCTGCACGCCGCGGGTGAAGGGGAACTCGCCCGGCAGGCCGAGGTCGGCCGGGTTGGCGCCCTTGCGATCCGCCGCGGTGAGCACGTCGGGGATCGGCACCCCCGAGTCGGTCTGGAACTGGGCCTTGCGCAGCGGAGACTTCGCCGTCATCGGCCCGAGGGTGTTCTTCCGCCAGCGGCGCACGTCCGCGATCAGCGCCTGCACTGCTGCGGCGTCGAACAGCTTCGGCTTCGGGGCCTTCGCTTTGACCTTCGCTTTCGACTTCGGGACCTTGCGGCGGGCGGCGGGCTTGGTGACCTTCTTCGAGACGTGCTTCGCAGAGCGGGCCATGGGCGGCGGAATAACACCCGGATGGGTCACGGGCCAGCGCCACCCGGAGCGGGTCCTCGGCCCCCCGCCTTGCGTCGAGGCCTTGCAGCCGATGGGTAACCGCCGCGCCGGAGCCTCCTCGCGGGCACACGTCTCGGGTTCACCCACTGCGCGTGGAACCGGACAGCTCGACGCGGGCCGACCGCTCGGGCGCCTCGCATGCTTCGATTCAGCTCCGGCGTCTGCCGGATCGTTCCACCTCCGCGAAACTCCACG
>JAGSPQ010000850.1 GCA_018262385.1 Myxococcaceae bacterium
TCTCTTTCACCTTCTCGTCGGTGAACTCCGTCTGCCAGGCGGCGGCGGTCATGTCGGCGATCCCCATCTTCGCGCCCTGCTTGGTGGCGCCCTTGCCGTCGATGCCATGGCAAGACCCGCACTTGTTCTTCCACATCCGCTCGACCTTGGGGTCGGCGGCCGAGGCGGCAGTGCCCCAGAGCACCGCAGCAGCGACCAGCATCAGGCTCCACTTTCCCTGGATTCTCATCGGTTCGTTCTCCGGTTCAGCAAGACGACGGGTTGAACTGTCTATGCCCCATGGGCGACGGGAGCCTGCGCGCCTGAAACTTCGACGGCCCGGTGCCCGGCAAATTCTCCGTTCATGATCGGGACCGCGATCTTGGTCAGCAGGGTGAAGATCAGGAATCCGATCGAGAAGATCGCCGCGCCCACTCTCAGCTCGGTGAGGGTCGGGGTGTATTCGTAGATCTCACCCAGCATGTCGGGGGTCATCCCGGGGATCACCAGCCCGAGGCCCTTCTCGATGTAGACGCTGGCGTAGATCAGCAGGCAGCCGATGTTGCGGGTGACGATGTTCCGCCGGGTCGCGGGGATGAGGAAGAGCACGAACGCCGCCACGCCGCAGCCGACGAAGGCGCGCGAGAAGGGAACCAGCGCGTTGTGCCCGTGGACGCCGCTGAAGAGGTACTGGAAGTGCACCACGTGCTCGGTCTGCCAGTAGTACTCCTTGAACACCTCCGCCCCGAGCAGGAACAGGTTCAGGAACATGAAGTAGGCCATCAGCTCGGCGATCTTCTCCATCGCCTCGTTCTTGATCTTGAAGGCGGTGGTGCGCTGGAGGATCTGAAACAGCAGCAGCATGATCGCCGGCCCCGAGCAGAACGCCGAGGCGATGAAGCGCGGCGCGAGGATCGACGCGTTCCAGAACGGCCGCCCCGACAGGCCGGCGTAGAGGAACGCGGTCACGGTGTGGATGCTGATCGCCGCCGGGATCGAGAACAGCACCAGCGGGACCACCAGCTTGTGGTTGTAGTGCTTGCCCTGGACCCCCTTGAACAACACGTGGCCGACGATCGCCAGGTTGAGCACCAGGTACATGTTGAGCACCAGCACGTCCCACGACAGCACCGAGTAGGGGAAGTTCATGTGCCCCAGGCCGGGGATCAGGTGCCAGAAGCGATCGGGCCGGCCCATGTCGGCGGCGACGAACAGCATGCACATCACGATCGCGCTGACCGCGAGGATCTCGCCGAGGATCGCCACCTCTTTGATCGGTTCCCACTTGTAGACATAGGCGGGGATCACCAGCGTCACCGCCGCCGCGGCCACTCCGACGAGGAAGGTGAAGTTGCCGATGTAGAAGGCCCACGAGACCTGGTCTCGCATGTTGGTGACGATCAGCCCGGTGCGGAACTGATCGAGGTAGGCGCCGCCGCCCCAGACGATCAGGCCCACCAGCAGCAGGACCCACAGGCGGTAGGGCCACCCGCCGGTGAGGACGGTCCGGGTGGACAGCCGCAATACGCGCATGAGCTCCATGGGTGTGCTGGCTCCCTACAGACCGTAGAAGTAATAGAACTTCGGCTCGGTTCTCAGTCCGGACTTGAGGACGAAGACGCGTTTCTCTTTGAGGATCTTCGAGATCTCGCTCTGCGGATCGAGCAGGTTGCCGAACTTGCGCGCGCCCACCGGGCAGATCTCCACGCAGGCCGGGTAGCGGCCCTCGCGGGTGCGCTGAATGCAGAAGGTGCATTTCTCGACCACGCCGCGCGGGCGGGGGCGGTTGCCGAGCAGGTGCATGTTGGTGTTCAGCTCGTCGGCGGGAATCGTCGGGTCGGCCCAGTTGAAGTGGCGCGCGCCGTAGGGGCAGGCGGCCATGCAGCTGCGGCAGCCGATGCACCAGTCGTAGTCGATCACGACGATGCCGTCGGGCTCCTTCCAGGTCGCGCCCACCGGGCAGACCTTGGTGCAGGGAGAGTGCTCGCACTGCTGGCAGGCGACCGGGACATAGAAGTGGTCCGGGTCGGGGACGGTCTCGCGGTCGTAGTAGGCGGTCGCGGCCTCGAGGTCGATGCCCTTGCTCTTCTCCATCTCGAGCACGCGGATCCAGTGCGACTGGGGATCGCGCGACTGGTTGTTCTCTTTCACGCAGGCGTACTCGCAGCGGCGGCAGCCGATGCAGCGCGACAGATCGAGGCCGTAGCCGAACAGGACCCCGCTCATCGGCCCCTTCGCCGAGATGGTCGCGCTCTTGCCCCACTTGGTCGCCACTTCCCGGGTCAGGTGCCCCAGCCGTTCCTGGATCTCAGCGGGGGAGAGCTCCTGGAAGCGCTTGCGCAGAAATTCTTCCCGCTGCTCCGGGGTGCAGCCCGCCAGGACTCCGGCCGCGGCGAGCCCGAGGTTGGCGAGGAACTCGCGGCGCGAGCTGGCGTGCTTTTCCTCCGCCGGGGTGTTGTGGGGATCGGGCGGAAACTCACTGTGCTCAGCGTCGTGACCGCAGCCGCCGGTCGAGCCGCCACCGATCACCGGGAGGGGATGACCATCACTTGCCATGGGAGGCCTCCTTCACCGCTGCCGCGCCGGCGTCGGCGCTCGAACCGCCATCGGCGGTCGACGGCTCTGCGACCGCGGGCGGACGATCCGAGGCGCGGGCAAACTGGGGACGGACCGGAGGCGGCAGCGGCTTGATTGGAGCGAAGCGCGGGTTGTGGGGGTTGTGGCAGTTGACGCACAGCAGGTAGCGCTTGGCCCCGTTCCAGTAGCCGGTGCGCTTGCCGTGGATGCCGACCTTCCAGTCGCGGTACTGCGGGCCATGGCACTGGCCGCACAGCCGGTAGGACTCGGTGAACGGCACCAGCTCTCCGCCGGCGAGGTGGAGCGAGTCGCGATCGTTGAGATCGTGGCAGTCGAGGCACCAGCGGTGCTCTTCGTCGTGGTTGATCAGCTTGATGTTGGTGTGCTTGTCCTCGAGCTGGCGCCGCAGCGGGTTGGGCGGCAGGTCCTTCTCGCCGTGGCAGTCCATGCA
>JAGSPQ010000851.1 GCA_018262385.1 Myxococcaceae bacterium
GGGCTCGAGCTCCGGGTGGTTCGAGTCCTTGCCGTTCAGCACCGCGGCCAGCGCCGAGAGGAACCCGGGGATCGAGCCCCGCACCTCTTCCTCGGACAGGCCGGTCGCGGCGGGTGGCGCCCGCGCTCTGTCCAGACACCGCGCGAGAATCCCCTCGCGGCGCTGCTCGATGAACTCTCCGACGGAAATCATCGCCAGGCGCGGAGGGAGGGTGGAGCCCTCGCGCTAGGCTTTTAATAAGCCTCACGGTTGCTTCTAACCATTCGAACGTTGGGCGGGCGCACCCCACGTCACCAAACCTGCCCGTGCTGAAACGGCTCAGTCTTCGGGCGGAAAGCGCGGCACGTCGTCCGGCACCTGCCAGATGTCGCCCCACAGGCTCTGCCCGCCGTCGATGTAGAGGCTCTGCCCGGTGATGAAGTCGGCCTGCCGCGAGGCGAGGTAGACGATCAGGTGGGCGACCTCGTTGGCGGTGCCCAGCCGGCGCAGCACGCTGGCGCGGCCGGCGGCCTCGAGCAGCTCGGGCGGGTACTGCTCGGTGCCGGTGGTCTTGATCACTCCCGGCGCGACCGCGTTGACCCGGATCCCGTAGGCCGCCCACTCGATCGCCAGCGTCTTGGTCATGTTCTCGACCCCGGCGCGCGCCGCCCCGGTGTGCACCATCCCGGGGAAGCCGCGGGCGATCTGCGCGATCACATTCACGATCCGGCCGCGGCGCTGAGGGATGAACGCCGCGTTCGCGACCGCCTGGGTCACGTTGAAGGTGCCCAGCAGGTTGTTGCGCACCACCGCCTCGAAGCCGCGGGGCGAGAGGCCCTCGGCCGCGGAAGGGAACTGGCCGCCCGCGTTGTTCACCAGCACGTCGATTCGCCCGAAGCGCGCCTTCACCGCGGCGACCAGCGCCGCCACCTGGTCGGGGTCGCGAATGTCGCAGGGGGCGGTGAACACCTCGACCCCGGCCGCGCCCAGCTCCTTCGCCGCCTTCTCGAGCGGCTCGGGGCGGCGGCCGCAGATCGCGATCTTCGCTCCCAGCGCGCCGAGCTCGGCGGCGGTGGCGAAGCCGATGCCGGTGCCGCCCCCGGTGACCAGCGCCACTTCCGCTTCGAACAGACCTGCTCTGAACATCGTGCCCAAGGCGTGCTCCGGGTGAGGTCGAGACTTCCGGGTCGGGGGTTCTACCCGGACACCCGGGGGGCACCCTCCGGTATTCGCAGCCCCGCTGCGCAGCAGTTGCGGTGACGCTTCCCGTTTTGCGGCCGCGGGTGAGGTGGGCCAGTGGACCCAAACTTGCTCCGGTTCCCCCCAAGCGAGGGCGACATGAGCGCAATTGACGGCGAAGGACGAAACGCGATTCCCCGGGGAGCCGGCTCCAACCCGGCAAAGCCGCAAAACGCTCGGGCGGTCTGCCGGTTTTGCGCGACACCCTTCCAGCACACGTTCGTCGATCTCGGAATGTCTCCGCTCTGCGAGAGCTTCCTCAGCGAGGGCGAGCTCAATCGGGCGGAGTCGTTCTATCCGCTGCGGGTCTGGGTCTGCGAGCGGTGCCTGCTGGTGCAGCTGCAGGAGTACGTCTCGCCGGCCGACATCTTCACCGAGTACGCCTACTTCTCGTCCTACTCCACCTCGTGGCTGCGGCACTGCGAGGACTACGCCCAGATGGCGGTCGAGCGCTTCGGCCTCGGTGCCTCGTCGCGGGTGATCGAGATCGCCAGCAACGATGGCTACCTGCTGCAGTACTTCGTCGAGCGGGAGATCGAGGTCCTCGGGGTCGAGCCGGCGGCAAACGTGGCGAAGGTGGCGGTGCAGAACGGCGTCCCCACCGTGGTGCGGTTCTTCGGCCGGGCCACCGCGGCCGACCTGGTGAAGCAGCCGGGCGGAGCCGACCTGATCGTCGGCAACAACGTCCTCGCCCACGTGCCGGACATCAACGACTTCGTCGGTGGCCTGAAGATCCTGCTCAAGCCCGGCGGGGTGATCACGATGGAATTTCCCCACCTGCGCAAGCTGATCGAGGGCAACCAGTTCGACACCATCTACCACGAGCACTTTTCCTACCTGTCGTTCTCCACCGTGGCGGAGATCTTCGCCGCGCACGGGCTGCGGCTGTTCGACGTCGACCGCCTGCCCACCCACGGCGGGTCACTGCGGATCTACGCCTGCCACCAGGCGGATCCTCGCCCCACCGACACCCGGGCCAACCTGCTGCTCGAGGAAGAGCGCTCGTCCGGCTTCCGCTCGCTCGAGCGCTACCTCTCGTTCGCGCCGCAGGTCGAAGAGACCAAGCGCGCGCTGCTCGAGTTCCTGATCCTGGCCCGGCGGGAGAAGAAGACGGTCGCCGCCTACGGCGCGGCCGGCAAGGGCAACACCCTGCTCAACTACTGCGGCATCCGCGCCGACTTCGTCGACTACGCGGTGGATCGCAATCCGTACAAGCACGGGCGCTACACCCCGGGGACCCACATCCCGATTCATCCCCCCGAGCGGCTCAGCCAGACCCGGCCGGACTACGTGCTGATCCTGCCGTGGAACCTCCAGGAGGAGATCGTCGCCCAGCTGTCCTTCGTGCACACCTGGGGCGGGAAGTTCGTCGTCCCGATTCCGCGGGTGGCGGTGCTGAGATGAGCGGCCCCACGCTCACCCAGCTGCGCCGCACCACCGACTACCCGGCGCTCGGCGAGCAGATGCACGCGCTGATCCGCGAGCTGATTCCGTGGTGCCGCAGCATCACCGGCGACGGCCTGCGCCGCACCCTCGCCGCCCTCGCGCGGGTGGCGCCGATGCAGGTGCACGAGGTGCCGTCGGGCACTGCGATCCTCGACTGGGTGGTGCCGAAGGAATGGGCCATTCGCGACGCCTGGGTGGCGAACGCGCGCGGCGAGCGGGTGATCGACTTCCAGCAGTCCAACCTCCACGTCGTCAGCTACAGCGTCCCGGTGCGGACCCGGATGCCGCTCTCGCAGCTGCGCGCCCACCTGCATACCCTGCCCGAGCAGCCCGACTGGATTC
>JAGSPQ010000852.1 GCA_018262385.1 Myxococcaceae bacterium
CGCAGCGCCACCGGGACGAGGTTCTCGAGCTCGACCGCCTCGAGCGAGGTCTGCCACCCGTTCTCGCGGGCGAGGATCACCAGCTTGCGGGCCACGTCGAGCCCCGAGAGATCATCGCGCGGATCGGGCTCGGTGTACCCCAGCTCGCGCGCGGTGCGGACCAGCTCGGAGAAGGGAGTCGAGCCGTCGAAGCGGTTGAACAGGTAGGCGAGCGTGCCGGAGAAGATCCCCTCGACCGCCAGCACCTCGTCGCCGGTGTCGACCAGGTCCCGCAGCGTCTGGATCACCGGCAGGCCGGCGCCCACCGTCGACTCGTAGCGGAAGCGGGCCGAGCCCTTCGCGGCGGCGGCGCGGATCGCGGCGTAGCGTTCCCACGGGCCGGACCCGGCCTGCTTGTTGGGGGTGATCACGTGGATCCCCCGGGCCAGCCAGCCGGCGTACTGCTCGGCGACCACGTTCCCGGCGCTGCAGTCGATGATCACCGCGTGGGGCAGGTGCTCGGCGTGGACGTGATCGGCGAACCGCGCCAGATCGGTCGGCAGCTCGAGCCCATCGAGGGTCATCGTCTTGCTCTTCGCGATCGCGCGGACCCGCAGGTCGAGGTTGCTGGTCTCGAGCAGGCGCGCCCGGGCCGCCTCGATCTGCCGCAGCAGCGCCTGGCCGACGTTGCCGGGGCCGATCACTCCGACCGAGAGGGTCTGGGGCGAGAGGTAGAAGCCGGCGTGGACCGCGCGCAGCGCCCGGGTCGCGTCCTCGGCCGAGATCGCCACCGAGATGTTCCGCTCGGACGCGCCCTGGGCGATCGCCCGGACGTTCACCCGCGCGCGCGCCAGGGCGCTGAACAGCCGCGCCGCGATGCCCGGGGTGCCCGCCATTCCGTCGCCGACCACCGCCAGCGCGGCGATCTTCGGAATCACGCTCACGTCCTGAATGTGGCCAGCGGCGATCTCGCGGGTGAAGGCGTCGAGCAGCGCGGTGCGGGCCCGCTCGGACTCCTTCTCCTGGACCACGCAGCAGATCGAGTGCTCCGAGCTGCCCTGGGAGATCATCACCACCGAGACCCCGGCGTTCTTCAGCGCCCCGAACGCGCGCTCGGCGGTGCCGGGCACGCCAATCATCCCGGCGCCTTCGATGTTGAGGATCGCCAGGCCCGAGATGGTGGTCACCCCCTTCACCGGCTGCTTCCCGTCGGAGGTCGCCGCGATGCGGGTCCCCGGCTTCTCGGGAGCAAAGGTGTTGCGGATGAAGATCGGGATCCCGCGGCTGATCGCCGGCGCCATCGTCTGGGGGTGGATCACCTTCGCGCCGAAGTACGCCAGCTCGCAGGCCTCGGAGTACGACATCTCGGTCAGCAGCACCGCCTCGGGCACCAGCCGCGGGTCGGCCGAGAGCACGCCGTCGACGTCCGTCCAGATGTGGATCTCGCTCGCGTCGAACAGGGCGCCGAAGATCGCGCCGGAGTAGTCGCTGCCGTTGCGGCCGAGGGTGGTGATCCGCCCCGCCCGGTCTCGGGCGATGAACCCGGTGACGATCACCCGGTCGCGCTGGCGGTTCGCGCTCCACTTCGAGAGCGCGGCGTTCGAGCGATCCCAGTCGACCAGCGCGCCCAGCTCGGTCTTCTCGACCACCAGCACCTCGCGCGCGTCCAGCCAGTCGGTCGCCACTGCCCGCTGGCGCAGCGCCGCCTCGAGCATCAGCGAGGACCACACCTCGCCCAGCCCGCTGATCAGCTCGAGCAGATCATTCGAGACCGCGCCGACCAGCGTCTGCGCCTGCAGCAGCGCGCGCAGCCCGGCGAACTCGGCCTCCAGGCGCGCCACCATCGGAGCGGCCTGCGCGCCCAGCAGCTCGAGCGCGGTCTCGCGGTGACGATCGGCGAGCGCCTTCAGATCCTGTTCCCACCCTGCGTCCTGGCTCGAGGCCTTGCGGACCAGCGCGATCAGCGCGTCGGTCACTCCCTGCATCGCCGAGACGACCACCACCTGCCGTTCGTTGCGGGCGAGCAGGATGTCGGCGACCCGGCGGATCCGCTCGGCGTTCGCCACGCTGCTGCCGCCGAACTTGTGCGCGATCGGAAATTTCACGGTCACTGCCCCCGGAACTGCGGTTCGCGTTTCTCGAGGAAGGCGCCGATCGCCTCCTGCACGTCCAGCGAAGGGAGGAACGCCGAGTTCCACAGCGCCACCGTCGCCAGGCTCGCCGCGGCGGCCGGCTCGGACCCGGCGTTGAGCACCTCCTTGATCCCCTGCACCACCAGCGGCGGGTTCTTCGCGATCCGCGAGGCGAGCGCCCGGGCCGCCTCGATCAGCTCGGCCGGCGTCGGGAACACCTCGCTGACCAGCCCGATCCGCAGCGCGCGGGCGGCGTCGAAGTCGTCGCCGGTGAAGGCCAGCTCGCGGGCGACCCCCTGCCCCACGATCGGAGGCAGCCGGGCGAGCGTGCCGACGTCGGCGACCATCGCCAGCCGGACCTCGCGCACGCTGAACTTCGCGTCCTTCGAGCACAGCCGGATGTCGCAGGCGGTGATCAGATCGACCCCGCCCCCGATGCACCAGCCGCTGACCGCGGCGATCACCGGCTTGCGGCAGCGGGCCACCGCGGTGTTCGCCTGCTGCAGCCGGCGGATCGCGTCGAGCAGCTTCGTCCGGGTGGCGGCGCCCGCGGCCGGGTCGAGGAACTGGGCCAGCTCGGCGCCCATCGCGGGCAGATCGAGCCCGTAGGTGAAGTGCTCCCCGCCCCGGATCACGATCGCGCGGACGGCGTCGTCGGCCTCGAGGCGCGAGAAGAGCGTCGGCATCTGGAACCAGTAATCGGGGCCCATCCGGTTCGCTTTTCCGGTCGCGGTGAGGACCACGTCGGCGACGCCGGACTCGATCGAGACTGCCGCACAGGTGAGATCCTTGAAGTCCATGGCGCCGGAAGATGCCATGGAGCGGGGAACCAAAGGGGGTCCCAAAGCGTCGCAAGGCCTGATGCCCGCCGCGCTCCTCCTCGCCTGCCTGCT
>JAGSPQ010000853.1 GCA_018262385.1 Myxococcaceae bacterium
AGCCGCAAGCGTGGCCGAGCGCGAGCTTTCAGGGACCTTCGCGCGAGAGCACCAGCTCGCGCATCGTCGCCAGGTGCTCCTGCTCGTTGTCCCAGGCCTCCTGGAACTGACCGGCGAGCTCCTCATGCCCCAGCTCGGCGGCGAGGGTGACCAGCACCGCCCACCCCTCGTTGTCGGCGAGCTCGGCGACCAGCATCGCGTCGAGGCACTGGCCGAAGGTGGTCCGCGGATCCTGAACCACCTTCGGCAGCCCCTCGCAGATCACCGCCGCGATGTTCGCCGAAGGGGTGATCGCGGTCGGGTCTCCCCCGAGCTCCACCATCGCTTCGTTGAGCAGCATGAAGTGGCGGTATTCCTCGGCGCAGATCTCCTCGAGCCGGCCCAGCTCGACCAGGTCGGACCCGATGCCGATCGGCATCGGGGCGCGGTGCTTCGAGATCAGCCCCTCGTACAGCCGGGTGGTGGCCCGCTCGGATGCCAGGCGCTCACCGAGCCGATCGATGAACAGCGCCGCCCGGCCGGTGGTGCGCTTCTTCCCCTCGATCGACGGCAGGCTCCCGATCGCGATCCCGTCGCTCTCGTAGATCTGCCGCACCTGGGCGCTCTCGGTGCCATTCCCCTCGGAAGACGGCGGCGTCGACTGGGCGAAGGCCGCCTGGTCCGCGGCCGCTCTGGGGTGGAAGCTGGCGGCGGTGCGATTGGTGTGCTCGTTGGTCGTTTTCATCGGCGGGTCTCCTTGCGCTTTCCGTTGTGCCTGGCGTTGTGCTTCGTCGGGTGCCCGTTCCCCTTCTTCGGCGCTGCCGGCGCGCGCCGGGGTGCCCGATCGGAGACCGAGGCCAGGTTGATCTCCGCCGGCGGATGCAGCGCCAGCTCGGTGCCCGGGGTGTAGTGGTAGCCGGCCGCGACGAGCTGGCTCGGAGAGCCGTCCGAGTTGAGCTGGTCACGCTGGCTGATCGACGCCTCCGATTCCTCGGACAGGTCGACGAACTCGGTGCCCCTCGCGCGCAGGTGCAGCCCGCGCTCGAGCGCCGAACGGATGTAGGGGCGCTGGCTCTCGAACGGCAGCGGCTTGTGGAAGGACTTCGGCAGTACCTCCTCGGGATCGCGCCGCTCTTCCTCGCGCATCGCCTCCATCGCCAGGTGAAGGTGGCCCAGCTCGTACGAGCAGAACCGCTCCCACACCGCCTTCATCCGCGGGTTGGTCTCCCACTGCATACACGACCAGTACGCCCACACCTCGCTGGCCTCGTGCAGCACCCACTTCTCGTGCCACGTCTCGCTCGCGTCGATGATCGACTCGTACTGGGTGACGTGCTGCTCCTCGACCGAGGCGATCTCCGCGTAGAGCTGCCGCGCGAGTGGATCGGCGAACATCGGCCCGATCACCATGTAGTAGTCATGGGTCATGTGCTCAGCGGCCAGGATCAGGTTCGCGTGGATCCGGGTCATCGGGTGCGCGGTCGTCTTGTCGTAGGCGCGGCGCAGGTCGTCTTGCGGAGCCCGGTGCTGCTCGGCGGTCGGGCGGCCCGGAACGAGGTCGGTGTACGACTGGATCAGCGCGTTGGCGTCGCCGCCGCACAGCCGGTCGTAGAGCGCCGAGAACCGGTAGAGGTGATCGAAGTCCTCCAGCAGCCCGAAGTCGTAGACCTCTTTGAGGTACTTGTCGGGCTCGGCCTGGGCGATCGCCGCGGTGACTTCGACCGCGACCTGCTCGAAGCCGAGGGTGGTCTCGATCGGGTTTTGATCCGGCGGGTTGAGCCAGTTGACGGTCGTCTGCTGGTGCTGCTCGATCCGCCGGACCTCGGCCAGCAACCGCTGCGCGTCCCGGTTCATCCGCGCGCAGGAGTGGCCGAAGCGGACCGCCTCGGCCTCGACCCCGTTCATCAGGATCGCCCGCACCCGGCTGAACGCGTCGTCGTCGACCTTCGAGTACACAGGCTGAACCATCTCTCTCCAGGTGAAGCGCTGCCGGGAAAGAGGGGTGCCTCGTTCTTTGAGGATGTCGAGGGTCGTCATGGGGGCTCTCCGAGTGAGGGTGAACGCCTGATGCTGCAATCTGCCGGGGGAGCCGAGTTGGGGCCCGCGCAGCGATGCGCGGGCCCCTCCTCGAAGGCTGCGTGTTTCCCCCCACCTTCAAATCTGGTCGACCCGACCGGTCGTCGGGCCGACGCCGAATGCGAACTTCAAGCCAGCTTCAGCGGCGCAGCCAGGAGTCGGGGGACGAGGCGGCAGGCGCTGAAAAACTTGCGTCCTCTTCCGCCGGCTCGCCGGGAGCGCCGATTCGGCAGGCAGTCCAGGCGGGAGGATCGCTGCAGGGAAACGACTCGCGCGACGCCTCGTCGACCCGGTCGAGGGGAAGATCTTCGATCGGCGGGTTCAGCTCGGGAAGGGCAGCGGGCGAGGCCTTGCGCAGCACCGCTTTCCGCGGGGAGACGGGCTTGCGCGCGGGCGCCTTCCGCGGAGGGGGCGGCGGAGCGGCAGGCTCGGGCGGCGGCTTCGGGCCCGGGCGTGGCCGGTGCGCCGGCCGGGCCGTGAGCGCCGGAGGGTCGCTGGCGGGAAAGGACTCGATCGAGGCTTCGTCCACCTGCGCGTCGGCCGAAGGCGACGGCGGAGCCGGCGATTCATGGGGATCAGGAGTGGGGTGGGTCATGCAACGCAGCGGCCCCACCCGCAGGCCAGCGCCAGCGCAAACTCGGCCAGCGCCCGCAGGAATTGCAGATCGTCAGTCGCGGGTGAGCTGCTGCTTCGCCCAGAGCGTGGCGTAGCGGCCGTTTCGTGCCAGCAGCTCGCCGTGGGTGCCCTGCTCGATCACCCTGCCCGCCTCGAGCACGAAGATCCGGTGCGCGCGGGCGATCGTCGAGAGCCGATGGGCGATCACCAGAGCGGTGCGGCCTTCGAGCGCCTGATCGAGGGCGCGCAGCACCTGGGCTTCACTCTGCGGATCCAGGCTGCTGGTCGCTTCGTCGAGCACCAGCACCGGCGCACCCGACAGCAGCGCGCGCGC
>JAGSPQ010000111.1 GCA_018262385.1 Myxococcaceae bacterium
CTCCACTCGCGCCAGGGCTGGGGATCCGACAGGTCCAGCTCGCCGCCCGACGGCTCTCCGTCGAGGCGCATCCCACCCAGCTTGTACGAGGCGCGCAGGTAGGCGTCCTTGGGCAGGTTGATTCCGCCTGCGCCTTCCACCAGCCCGGCGGCCCAGCCGATTCGCCCCGCCACCACCCCGGTCGCTTACAGCCCGCAGTGGGGAGGCGCGAGCGCGAAGGGCGAGTCGCCGACCGTGGCGGTGGTGATACAGCTGTACGGCCCCAGCGAGCGGTGCCCGGAAAAGCTGAACACCCCCGGCTCGAACCGGCCGACCCGCAGGTTGAGCCACGGTTTCTGGAAGGCGGAGAAGACGACGAACAGCCGCTCGGCCGCGACCGCCACCCCCGCGGGGGTGTTGGCGAGGATGGTGATGCCGGCCCACGCCGAGACCCGCGAGCCGAGGGTGGTGGCGGCGTTGAGGGTGGCCGAGCCGCCCAGCCCGGCGAACGACAGCCCCGAGTCGGCGCCCGGACCCGCCGCGGCGTACGCGCCGAAGATGATCGACAGCGGCACCTGGCTGGGAAGCTCTCCGGGCCAGACCGCATTGGGGAAGACGTCCTTGTAGGCGTCGGCGCCCAGCTTCTGCGGCTCGGTCTTGCGGAAGTCCTCGTCGCGCCCGCCCGGAAAACGGTAGCCGTTGCGCCGGAACGCTTCCCCGAACGGGGTGTTCTTCGGAAACGCGACGTGGCAGGTCTGGCAGCTGGTGCCGTAGAGGCGGGCGAACGCCGGCACCGCCCACGCCCTCGCGGGCGCTCCCAGCACCGCCAGTGCTGCGGTGAGGGCGGCGAGGCGCCTGCTCATGGCCGGGCCAGCGCGATCTTCGCGGCGGCCACCTGGCCGGCCTGGACGGTGATCGGAGCGCTCCCCGGCGCGAGCTTCTCGCCCCAGGTCTTCAGGGTGTAGCCGCCGGGCGGGACCTTCTCGATCCGGAACTTGCCGTCGGCGTCGGTGACCGCGAAGAACGGGTTGTCGAGCACGATCACGAAGGCTTCCATCTCCGGGTGCACGGCACACAGCTGCCGGTAGACGCCGCTCTTCGCGAAGACGTGGGTCCGCGACTCGCCCGTCGGCCAGGTGCCGAGGTTGTACTTCTCGGCGTCCGGGGTGAAGACGTTGTGGCGCACCGGGTCGCTGTTGCGAAACGCGACGGTGGTGCCCCGCAGAATCGAGAGCACCCGGGGGACGAACTTCATCCCCTGCTGATCGATCACCGCCGGCTCGGCGGGCGGGCGGAACGGGCCGGCGACCTTCTCGAGGTAGACCACCACTCCGGCCCGGAGCCTGGGGGAGGGGGCCGCGACCTCTCCGGCGATGCTGCCCGCTTCTCCCTCGGCCCTCGCCGGGCTGGCGAGCGTGGCCAGCAGCAGCGCCAGCGGTACCGCTCTCCACGTCTGTTCCTTCATCGGCGCGCACGCCTCCCCCGGAGAAGCACCCTCCGGTGCGCCTGCTAGGCGGGGAAGGAGCGCGGCGTGACAGGGCCAGCATAAGTCGCTGGCGGCGGGCTTGTGGCGTCCAGCAGCGCGTCTACTTTCGGGTCAGCGGCAGACCTGCTGGCGGGTGATCGTCGTCGAGGTGCAGGTCGCGCTGCAGTCGTAGAACGAGGCGGAGGTGCCCGCGCAGGGCGGCACCGAGCCCACCCAGCCCGGCTCGTTGTCGAGGATGCACGCGAAGGCGGACCCGTGGCAGATCGCCGAGCTGACCGCCTTGGTCGGAAAGCGCTGGGTCTGGACCCCGTCGCAGTTGTAGTCGTACGCCAGCGGTGCGGTCGCGCACCCGGTGCGCGGGGTGGGGAAGTAGTTCGTCTGGCCCGGGAAGGCGTTGGGGTCGCTGTCGCAGCACTCGCCGGTCGGCTCGGTCGCCTTCGCTTCCTGCGGATCGCCACAATCGAGATCGGTGGAGAGGATGGTGGTGGTGAGCCGGAAGCCGTCGTTGTCCCCGTCGAGGAAGCAGACTTCCCGGCCATCGCAGTTCTGATCGATCTCGTCGCCGGGGAGCTCGGTCGCCCCGGGGTTGAACGCCGCATTGTTGTCGTCGCAGTCGGTGTTGCTCAACGCGTAGCCCGCGGGCGGAGTGCTGCCGCAGGCCTGCAGCGCCGGCCCCGCCCCGAACGAGTCGACGTCGTTGTCCTTGTAGAACGTCCCGCACACGCCGCCCGCGCACTGGCAGTTGGCGGTGCAGGCGGAGGCATTCGGCAGGTCCGGCCCGCAGCCCGCGGCGGTGCAGTACGCCGCCGCCTTGCACGAAGTCGGGCAGCTGAGCGCGGGAGCGCACGAGGCGTTGCAGGCGCCCGCTCCATCGCAGGTATAGGCGCCGCACCCGTTCTCCGGGTCGAGGCCCGGGGGCTGGGGCCGGCAGTTCCCTTCCTGGCCGACCAGGTTGCAGGCCTGGCAGGGACCGCCGCAGGCGCCGTTGCAGCAGTAGCCATCGGCGCAGCTGCCCGAGGCGCACTCGCACGCGCTGCCACAGGTGCCGCTGGCCTTGTCCGGCACGCACGCGCCCGACTGGCAGAAGTTGGCCGCCTTGCAGACCGGGCTGCACACCGGCTGGGTCCCACACGCGGTGCGGCAGGCGCCCGCGCCGTCGCAGGTGTACGCGCCACAGTCGTTGTCGGGATCGGTGTTGACCACCGCCGGCTTGCACTGGCCGGGAGACGCCGCGAGGTTGCACGCCTCGCACCGGCCGCTGCAGGCGCCATCGCAGCAGACCCCGTCGGCGCAGTTGCCGGACGCGCAGCCGTTGCCCGCGGAGCAGATGCCGCCGTTGGCGAGCTTCGGCTTGCACGACCCGCCGGTGCAGTAGCTGCTGCTGCTGCACTGGGTGTCGAGCGTGCAGGTGGTGAAGCAGGCCGGCCCATTGCAGACGTAGGCGCCGCACGAGACGGTCGCGGGAGGGCTGCACGTGCCGAGCCCGTCGCAGGTGGCCGGCGGGGTGTAGTTGCCGTTGCTGCAGGCGGCGGCCGCGCACCCGGTGGTGGTGGAAGCGAACCCGTTGGCCGGACACTGGGCGCTGCTGCCGTTGCACTTCTCCTCGGCGTCGCAGGTGTTCACCGCCGCGCGGCAGCTGACGGTCGGCAGGCTGGGCTTGCACAGGCCGGGAGACGCGGCGAGGTTGCACGAGTCACACAGCTCGCCGCAGGCGGTGTCGCAGCAGACGCCGTTGAGGTCGGCCGGGTTGTCGCGGACGCAGTTGCCCGAGGTGCACTGCGAAGCGGACGCGCAGCTGGTGCCGTTGGCGAGCTTCGGAACGCAGGCCGCGCCGCCGCAGTACTGGGTGCTCGGGCACGCGTTCACGTCGGCCGGGCAGGTCTTCATCCCGCTGCACAGCTCAGCGGAGTCGCAGCCGCCCACCGAGGCGCGGCAGGTGAAGGTGTTGGGCTGCAGCAGATCCGGCGGACAGCCCGCGTCGACGCCGGTGCACTTCTCGGCCAGGTCGCACTCGTTGTTTCCCGGGCCGCAGATTTTGGTCGCAGGCTCGAGCACGTCGGTGGGGCAGTCGGGTCCGCCGGTGCACGCCTCGGCGACGTCACACGGTCCCTGGGCGGCGCGGCAGGTGGTCCCGGTGCCGAGCATCACGTCTGGAGGACAGCCGGCGTCAGCGCCGCTGCACAGCTCGTCCAGATCGCACTCGCCGACCTTCTGCCGGCAGATGGTCGCGGCGGGGAGCAGGGTGTCGCCGGGACAGGTCAGGTTGGTGCAGACCTCTTTGGTGTCGCAGGCCCCGAGGCTGGCGCGGCACGGAGCGCCCCCGCAGTCGGGGTCGGTGCAGTCGGTCAGGGTGTCCCCGTCGTTGTCCGCCCCGTCGAAGCAGGCGTTCGAGCCGAAGCTCGCTTCTCCGATCCCCGCGTCGGTCGGGCCCGCGTCCTGGGTGCCCCCGCCGCTGCCACCACCCCCGCCGCCGCCGCCGGCCCCACCGGCCGCTCCACCGCCGCCGCCACCCGCCGCACCCCCGCCGACCCCGCCGTCTGCCCCGGTGCCTCCGGCGCTGCCGCCGTCGCTCCCGCCCCCGCCAATTCCTCCCCCGGTTCCGCCGCCGACCTCGCAGACCAACGAGACGCAGCGCTGGCCGGTCGGGCAGTTTTCATCGGTCGTGCACGCCGCGCCCTTGGTCACCGGCATACAGCCCATCGGGCCGAGGACCCCGACCGCAACCAACGCAGCTGCTGTGAGCGACAAGGGGCGTGAGGTCATCGGGAAGGTCTACCACCAGACCCTCCGAGGCGGCATCCGCCCCCCGGGCCCAGCGCGGCTTGACCGAACCGCCGGGGAAGGCGTATTAGTAGCGGTATTGATTATCAGTCGCATCATTAGTTTTACGCAGGGAAGCCATCAGGAGCTCCAATGACGGTGATCGGGATCGTGGGGACGCCCAACGTCGGCAAGAGCGTGATGTTCAACAACCTCACCGGCCGGTACGCGACGGTCTCCAACTACCCGGGCACCACGGTCGAGGTGTCGCGCGGGCGGACCCGGCTGGCGGGGGGCGACGTCGAGGTGGTCGACACCCCGGGGATGTACTCGCTGCTGCCGATCACCGACGAAGAGCGGGTCGCCCGCAAGATGCTGCTCGACCGCGAGCCGCAGGTGGTGATCCACATGGTGGACGCCAAGAACCTCGAGCGGCTGCTGCCGCAGTTCCTCCAGCTGCGCGAGCTGGGGATGGAAGTGGTGCTGGTGCTCAACCTGATGGACGAGGCCCGAAAGCTCGGCGTCGAGCTGGACGTGCCGGCGCTGCGCAAGCGGCTGGGGGTGTCGGTGGTGGAGTCGATCGCCACCTCCGGGGTCGGGGTGCCCGAGCTGAAGGAGGCCCTCGCCCTGCGGCTGCGCACCCCCGGGCCCGCGGCGGCGCCGCTGGGGTACGACCCTGCGCTCGAGCAGGCGATTCACCAGGTGAGCGTGCGGCTGCCGATGTCCTTCGCCGGCAGCGAGCGGGGAGTGGCGCTGCTGCTGCTGCAGGACGACGCCGAGGTCGCCGAGCGGGTGAAGGCCGCCACCGGCGCCGGCTGGGACGAGATCCGCGCGGTGATCGCCCAGGCCCAGCAGGACGGCGAGCCGCCCCAGTACCGGATCGCGCTCGCCCGCCAGGCCGAGGCCCAGGCCATCGCCCAGGCCTGCGTCCGGGTGCCCCGCTCGCGCACCCGCACCTTCGCCGATCGCTTCGCCGCGGCCGCGATTCACCCGCTGACCGGCGCCCCGATGCTGGCGGTGATCCTCTACTTCGGGCTCTACCAATTCGTCGGCGTCTTCGGCGCCGGGAAGGTGGTCGACTTCCTCGAGAACGATCTCTTCGGCACCTATGTGACTCCCGCCTTCGACGCCTTCTTGCTGCGGCTGCTGCCGGCGGCCGACGGCTGGCAGTACTGGACCCGCGAGCTGTTCGGCGGCGAGTTCGGGATGATCACCCTCGGGGTGACCTACGCGATGGCGATCGTGCTGCCGATCGTCTGCCTGTTCTTCCTCTTCTTCTCGATCCTCGAGGACTCGGGCTACTTCCCCCGCCTCGCGCTGCTGGTCGACGCGCTGTTCAAGCGCATCGGGCTCAATGGTCGGGCGGTGATCCCGCTGGTGCTCGGGCTGGGCTGCGACACGATGGCGACGATGGTGACCCGCATCCAGGAAACGAAGAAGGAGCGGATCATCACTACCCTGCTGCTCGCGCTCGCGGTGCCCTGCTCGGCGCAGTACGGGGTGATCACCGCGCTGCTCGTTCGCCAGCCCAACGGGGTGCTCGGGATGTCGTACGCCTGGCTGGCCTGGGCTTCGATTCTGGCGGTGATGTTCGTCGGGGTGGGGATGCTCGCCTCGAAGCTGGTGAAGGGCGAAGAGGCGAGCTTCTACATGGAGCTGCCGCCGATGCGGCTGCCCAAGCTGAGCAACGTGGTGGTGAAGACCGCCGCGCGGATGAAGTGGTACTTCCTCGAGGTGCTGCCGCTGTTCCTCTTCGCCAGCCTGCTGATCTGGGTCGGGCGGCTGACCCACCTGTTCGACGCGCTGATCGCCGGGCTGGTGCCGGTGGTCGGGGCGCTGGGGCTGCCGTCGGGAACCGCGCCCGCCTTCCTCTACGGGTTCTTCCGCCGCGACTTCGGCGCCGCCGGCCTCTACTCGATGGCCGACACCGGCGCGCTGAGCGGAAACCAGCTGCTGGTGTCCTGCGTGACCCTCACCCTGTTCCTGCCCTGCGTGGCGCAGTTCCTGATCATGAAGAAAGAGCGCGGGCTGAAGATGGCGCTCGCGATGTCCGGAGGAATCGTGGTCACCGCCTTCGCGGTGGGCGCGACTGTCAACGCAGTGCTGGTCGCAACGGGGATCTCGCTATGAACTGCTCGTACTGCAACGCCGATTTCGACGCCGAGGCCGCCAAGCACGCCTGCTCGGCCTGCCTGATCTCCACCGGCTGCAAGAGCGTGAAGTGCCCGCGCTGCGGCTACGATTCGCCCGAGGAACCGCAGCTGTTCGCCCGGCTGAAGGCCTGGTGGGGGCGCGGTGCCGAGGCCGCCGCCGAGGCCCTGCCGCGGGAGTGCACCCTTTCCCAGCTGCGCCCGGGCGAGTCGGCGCTGATCACCGCCCTGCGCCCGGGCTCCCGAAAGGATCTGCAGAAGCTGCTCGCGCTGGGGGTGCTGCCCGGCTCGACCGTCACCCTCGAGCGCAACTTTCCTTCGTTCGTCTTCCGGGTCGGCTTCTCGCAGTACGCCACCGACCGGATGCTCAGCGACGCGGTGGTGGTGCGGCGCTCGGTGGTCGCGGTGCCCGCGCCGGCCGCGGGTGAGCCAGCGCCGCTGCAGCCCGCCGCGCTGTAATCAGCCCTGCGAGAGCTGGTCGATCACCCGGTCGTTCACCACCACCGACCCGGTCTGCTTGAGCGACTTGAGGAACGCCTCGCGCAGCTCGAACTGCTTGCCCTTGATCGCCTCGATCTTCATCTGCTGCTTCTGGGTCTCGAACTCGGCGTCGGTCGGTCGGGAGCGGGCGTCGACGTTGAGCACCGCGAAGCCCTCGCCCACCTCGTAGATCTGGGGCAGCGCGCCGGGCCCGGTCGCGTCCGCGATCGCCTTGATCGCCTCGGGCGCGGTGCCGAGCTGGGGAATCGAGAGGGTGGTGGTGTTGAAGTCCCCGGTCTCGATCGCCTCGGGCTTGCTCTCGGCGTTGAACTGGAACGCGCTCTTGCTCGCCTCGTCCTTCGCGGGGGGGAACAGCTCGGCCAGCGACTTGCCGCCCTTGAGTCCGGCGAGCGCCTTCTCGGCCTCGGCCTTCGCCAGCGCCTTCGCCTTCTCGCGGGTCAACAGCTGAGTGGCGATCTCGGTCTTCACCATCTCGAGGGTGCGGGTCTCGGGCGCCTTCTTCTCTTCGACCTTCGCCAGGTGCCAGCCCAGCGGCGTCTCGATCGGCTCGGTCACCTCGCCGACCTTGAGGTTGAACACCGCGGTGGCGAGGGTGGGGGGCAGCGAAATCCGCTCGACCAGGCCGAGGTCTCCGCCCTTCTCCTTCGTCTCGACGTCTTCCGAGAACTGCTTGGCCAGCTCGGCGAAGTCCTTGCCGGCGGCGAGCTGCTTCTTCAGCCCTTCGATCTTCTGGCGGGCCTCGGTGCGCTTCTCTTCGGTGTCTTCTTTGGTGGCGCGAATGACGATCTGGCGCACGCGGACCCGCTCGGGCTGGTGGTAGCTGAGCTGGTTGGCGGCGTAGTACTCGGAGAGCTCCTTCTCGTGCCCCTTGATCCAGGCGGTGAGCTCCGGCTCCTTCGCCGGCACCACCTTGCTGGCGAACATCGGAGCGGTGAAGCGGACGAAGGTCGCCTTCGCCTTGTTGCCGTCCTTCAGGTAGCGGGCCTTCACCTCGTCCTCGCTCACCACCGCGCCCGACTCGACCAGGTCGAGCATCTTCGCGGCGGCCATTCGGCGGCGCAGGTCGGCCTCGAACGTCACTTCGTTCATCCGGAAGTAGTCGTGCAGCACCTGCTTGTACTGCTCCCGGTCGAACTTGCCGTCCTTCTGGAAGTTCGGGTTCTTCTTCAGCTGCTCGAGCACCTCGGCGTCGGAGGCGGAGATGCCGCGGGCCTCGGCGGCCTGGGCGAGCAGCTCGAAGTTCAC
>JAGSPQ010000854.1 GCA_018262385.1 Myxococcaceae bacterium
GCTCGTGCAGCTGCAGCGCCCACGCGACCTTCACCCAGCCGGCGCTGGCGAAGGCGGTGAACGCCGCCGCGTCGGGGACGTGGAGGAAGGGGATGTCGAGCTTCCACACCCTGCCGATCGCTCCGACCGCCAGCTCGCGCAGCGGCCGATCGACCCACAGCTGGAAGCCCGGGCGCTGGGGAGTAGAGACGAAGTGATCGAAGTCGAGGTCGGGCGCTTTGCCGGTGCGCAACGAGAACAGCGCGCGCACCAACGGCAAGCGGCCGAGGCTGGCGTGGCGGATCACGTGCCACGCCTGATCGAGCGGGATCGCGAGCTCGACGGTGTCGACCTCGGTCAAGCGGGGATGGGGAATCAGCTCTTGAAGACCGGTCATGGCCGGTTATTGAAGAGCAAGGGCCATTCCACGAAGAGGGGGCGCCTGATTTGCGCCTCCACGGACGGCGACCCGGCCGGCATTGTGTGCCATCACCGCCGGCTCCACCAAAATCAGGAGTCGAAAACCATGGATCCGAAGCCCGCCGTCGAGCCGGTCAAAGAGAAGCAGGCCGTGAAGCAGTTGGTCGAGAAGGACTACGAGACGGAAGTGCTCAAGGCGACCGAGCCGGTGGTGGTCGATTTCTACTCGGCCGACAGCGCACCTTGCGCGGCGCTGGCTCCCCGCTTCGGCGCGGTGGCCGAGAAGTTCGAAGGGAAGATCCGGTTCTACAAGATCCTGCGCGGCGAGAACGATGCGCTCGCCAAGCAACTGAAGGTGACGGTCAGCCCGACGCTGATCTTCTTCAAGGGCGGCCAGGAGCTGGGCGAGCGGTTGAGCGGAGACGACATCAAGCGCACCGCGCTGAAGGCGTCGGTCGAAGCTCTGCTCAAGTAGCAGCTCGATTTCCCTGAAGGCTACGGCTGGGGCGGCCTGGGCGGGCTGACCCAGCGGAAGAAGGGCCACGCCAGCTCCTGCCACAGCGAGCGCGGACCCACCGGCGCGACCCCGAGCACGAGGTCGACCGGAGCGCGCTGGTAGGTGCGAAAGACCCGATCCCACAGCACGGTGTGGCACCCGAAGTTGCAGTTGCTCTCGGCCAGCTTCGCCGAGTGGTGCACCGCGTGGACCTGGGGGAAGTTGAGCAGCAGCCCGAGCCCCCAATCGCTGACGCGCAAGTTGGCGTGGGCGAGGATGCCGAGCACCCCGCCGAAGAAGGTGGCAGCGACGAGCTCCTCGGCGCCGGCGCCGGCCAACAGCAGGGGCGCAGTGCGGCAGACGTAGAACAGCAGGTTGTCGACCGGGTGGGTTCGCACCGACTTGAGCCCGTTGAGCTCGGTGAGGAAGTGGTGGGTGCTGTGGAACTGCCAGAGGATCCGCGAGCGGTGCGCGGCGCGGTGGAACCCGTACGAGAAGAACTCGGCGAGGAAGAACGCGAGCAGCACTTTGAGCGGAAAGGCGGCACCGGCCGGCCAGAGCGCGCGGACGTGGGCGAGCGCCACGGCGGACTCGAGCAGCGGGCCGGCGGTGACCACCAGGTGCGCGGTGAGCTGGGTCACGCCGAACAGGTAGATCGCATCGCGCCCCAGCCGCCGCCACCCGCTCGGGTCGGAGAAGAGCCGCGCGTTCCAGCCGGGGTTCTGCGGATAGAGCTGCTCGGCGAGCCAGATGAGCAGCATCGAGAGCAACAGCACCATCGCGGTCGCGCCGGGCCGGCTGGTCGACGCCAGCGCCCACTGCCCCGGGCGGGGCGAGAAGAGCCAGGGCACGAGCGAGAACCCCAGCAGCGCGGGAACGAAGAGGCAGCGGAACAGCGCGTGCCCCGGGGCGAGCGGGCGGCTCACCCGGGGCGTTCGCACGAAGGGATCCGCCATCGCGCGAGGTTAAGCGGGTTCGAGAGCGGCAGACAGGGCACAGAAGATGGAACGTCCGTGCCCGGTGGCACCGGCCGAGGGAAGAACCTGATAGGCGAAGCCCATGCCCGTTCATGCGTTCGCCTGCTGCCAGATCGGCTCGGAGAAGTTGCTCAAGAGCGAGGTCGCGCGCACCCAGCCCGGGCTGCGACCGGCGTTCGCGCGGCCGGGGCTGGTCACCTTCGTCAGCGACCAGCCGACGTCGGCCGACCTCGAGCTCGACGCGGTGTTCGCCCGGGTGTGGGGCGCCTCGCTGGGGCGCGCAACCACGGTCGACGAGGTGATCGCGCTGCTGTCGGGGGCCGACTCCGGGGTGGGCTCCGCCAAGCCGCGGCTGCACGTGTTCGCCCGGGATCCGGCCACCGAGGGCGCGCCGGCGGAGGTGACCCGCGTTCACGAAGCGCTGGTGGCGGCCGGCCGCTTCCTCCCCGAGCCGCTGCCGAAGGTGGGCGAGCTGGTGGTGGATGTGATCGTGGCGCCGGGCGAGCCGTGGCTGGTCGGCCTGCACCGGCACCGGGCGGGACGGTGGGCGGTGCCCGGCGGTCAGCCGCCGATCGTGGTGCCTCCCGAGTCGCCCTCGCGCGCCTTCGCCAAGATCGAAGAGGCGATCGTCTGGGCCGGGCTCGACGTGAAGCCCGGGCAGGTGGCGCTCGAGATCGGCAGCTCTCCCGGCGGCGCCGCGCTGGCGCTCGCCCGTCGCGGGGTCACCGTCTGGGGAGTGGATCCGGCGCCGATGGGCCCCGGGGTGGTCGAGTACCGCGGGCCTTCCGGAGCGCAGGTGCGTCATCTGGCGATCAAGGTCGGCGAGCTGGCCTGGGAGGATCTCCCGCCCCGCATCGACTGGCTGCTGCTCGACGTGCACCTCGCGCCGCAGGTCGCGCTCCACTCGATTCAGCGCTTCCTGCCCCGGGTGAAGAAGGGCCTGAAAGGAGCGGTGCTCACCCTCAAGATGAACGACCAGCAGATCTTCGAAGAGATCCCCGCGCTGCTCGAGCGGGTGAAGCGGATGGGATTCAAGGAGGTCCGCGCCACCCACCTGCCCTCGAACCGCAGCGAGATCTGCTGCGTCGCGCGGTAGCCGGCCTCGCTGAGCGGCGGCGCGGGTGGGGACG
>JAGSPQ010000112.1 GCA_018262385.1 Myxococcaceae bacterium
GGGTCGACCCGCTGACGCTGGCAGAAGAGCTCAAAGAGAAGGGGCACCTGGGCACCGCCGGGGGCACCGCCTACCTCGCGCAGCTCGATCAGTCGGTGCCGTTCGGGCACAACGCGGTCGAGTACGCCCAGATCATCAAGGATCGCGCGGTGCGGCGCAGCCTGGCGGCGGTAGGCCGGGAGATCCTCGAGCTGGCCTCGAGCGAGACCGGCCGGGTCGAGGAGCTGCTCGACGAGTCCGAGCGGAAGGTCTTCAACATCGCCGAGAAGAAGCGGGTCGGCGATCTGATCGCGATGAGCGAGCTGATGGAGCCCGCGCTCACCCTGCTCGACAAGATGAAGGGGAGCGCGGGCGGGATCACCGGCCTGTCGACCGGGTTCATCGATCTCGACAACCAGCTGACCGGGCTGCACCCCGGAGAGCTGATCATCCTCGCCGCCCGCCCCGGGGTCGGCAAGACGTCGCTGGCGATGAACATCGCGCTCCACGCGGCCAAAGAGGGCAAGGCGGTGGGGGTCTTCTCGCTCGAGATGCCTTCGGTGCAGCTGGTGACGCGTTTGCTCGCGACCGCCGCGCGGGTGGACATGAAGAAGCTGCGCGGCGGGCGCCTGTCGCAGACCGACATGGAGAAGATCACCGAGACGGCGAACGAGCTGTTCAGCCTCAAGCTCTTCGTCGACGACTCCGGCGCCCTCTCCTCGTTCGATCTGAGGGCGAAGGCGCGCCGGCTGAAGGCGAAAGAGCCCACCCTTTCCCTGCTGGTGATCGACTACCTGCAGCTGATGCACCAGAAGGGCAAAGTCGAGAGCCGCCAGCTCGAGGTGTCCGAGATCAGCCGCGCGCTCAAGCAGCTGGCCAAAGAGCTGAACCTGCCGGTGATCGCGCTCTCCCAGCTCAACCGGAAGGTCGAAGAGCGCAAGGGCGGCAAGCCGATGCTGTCGGACCTTCGCGAGTCGGGCGCGATCGAGCAGGACGCCGACGTGGTGATGTTCATCCACCGCGAAGACGAGGGGGAAGACGGCGAGGGCGGCGGCGGTGGCGGCAGCTTCAAGACCACCATCCCGGTCGAGCTGATCATCGCCAAGCAGCGCAACGGGCCGATCGGCAGCGTCGATCTGCTCTTCCTCTCTGAGTACACGAGGTTCGAGAGCAAGGCGCGCGGGGAATACGCGTGAAGCCCGCCACCAAGGACGAGAAGCACATCCTGGTGGTGGACGACGACGAGCACACCCGCGGGCTGCTCAAGGATCTCTGCGAGACCAGCGGCTACAAAGTGTCGCTGGCCGAGGACGGCAACGTCGCGCTCGATCTGATCGCCACCGCCCGGCCGGATCTGATGCTGCTGGATCTGATGATGCCCCGCCGCGACGGCTTCTCGGTGCTGCGCACGGTGCGCGAGAACACCGCCCTGGTGGATCTGCCGATCATCCTGCTCACCGCGATGGGCGACATGGACGGGAAGATCAAGGGCATGGAGCTGGGCGCGGACGACTACGTCACCAAGCCGTTCAAGCTGGTCGAGCTGCAGACCCGGATCAACTCGGCGCTGATGGTGCGGGAGTACCGCCGCCGGCTGATGGCGGCCGAGGAAGAGCTGGCGCAGCTGCGGGCGCTCGATCCGCTCACCGGGGCCGGCACCTACTCGCAGCTGAAGGCCAGCCTCGACAGCGAGCTGGCGCGCAGCCGCCGCTATGGGCGCCCGGCCGCCGCGCTGATGTTCGGCTTCGACGACTACCAGGCCTTCCGGTACGCGATGGGCCGCGACGGCTGCGACAAGTTCCTCGCGCTGATGGCGCAGGAGATCCGCACCACGCTTCGCGGGGCCGATCGGCTGTTCCGGATCGACAGCGACGAGTTCGTGGTGCTGCTGCCGGAGACGGATTTGCCCGGCGCGAAGGTGGCCGCCGACCGGCTGTTGCAGATCGTCCACGGCCTCAAGCCCGAAGGGCGGCTGGGCGCGGCGGATCCCCGGGTGCGCTTCGGCGGCGCGGTCTTCCCGTCAGAGAAGATCCGCACCAGCGAAGATCTGCTGCGGGAAGCCAACCGGAGCTACCGCGCGCTGGTCGAGAAGAGCGCGCAGCTCGTGTTCGCCGGCTGAAGCCTCAGTTGACCCCGCCGCTGCAGGTGCAGGTCGACGGGTTGCAGACCTGGCCGGTGGCGCAGCCGCCGCAGTTCGCCTGGCAGACGCACGAGCAGCTGTTCGGATCCGCGGCGTAGGTCGGCCCGCAGTTGAGGGTGGTGGTGTCGCAGACGCACCCGCACACCCCGGCGCCGTTCTGGAACTTGTAGCCGACCGCGCAGGAAGCGGTCTGCTTGCACTCGCAGGTGCACGCAGCGACGTTGCACTGCTGGAAGCCGGTGCAGGTGCCCGCGCAGTCCGAGGTGCAGACGAAGTCACAGACCAGCTTGTTGGTGTTGCAGACGGTGCCTGGAGGCCCGCCGCCGCCACAGTTGCTGGGGCACTCGCAGGTGTTGGTCTGGAAGTTACAGGCCAGCTTGCCCAGGCAGAAGTCGGGGTCGTTGGGGTCGTACTTCGGGTCGAGCGAGCACGGCGCGGGGTTGCCGCCAGGGTTGGGGGTGTTGTCGATCCAGTAGCGGTAGGAGACCGCGCCTTCGACGAGGCCCACCCCGGGCCGACAGCCGCCGAAGAACGAGAGGGTGCGGTTGACGCCGTCGAAGTCGAAGCCGTCGACCCGGCTGCGGGGGATGTTGTTGGGGCTGGGGCAGGTGGTGAGGCTGGCGACCGAGTTGAGCGCGACCTTCACCGACGCGCCGATCGGGGGCTTCTGCATCTTGTAGCCGGCCGCGTTGATCGCCGAGTTCACCACCTGGTTGATGGTCGAGGTGATCGACGCCGCGTTGTTGATCTCGCCGCGGATGCCGCCGGTGGCGGTGATCACCGCGGCGTGCTTCTGGGGGTTGTTCTGGAACTCGTTGTTGCAGTTGGCGCCCACCGGGCAAACGATCCCGTGGACGACGATCAGCTGGTTCAGCGGGTTGTTGCTCACCCCCGCGGTGGCGCCGGTGTCCTTGAAGTAGTCCGAGTAGACGGCGGCGGTCGCGTTGGCACCGGTGCTCTGATCGTCGGCGTCGCCCAGCAGCACCACCACCACCGTCGCGCCGTCGCGGAACTTGGTGGGTGACTCGACCACGGTGGCGGGTGAGAGATCATTGACCGCGCGCCGCCCGGAGGCGAGCAGTTGCTCGGTGCCGCTGCCGCCGGTGCCGATCCAACACTGGGCGTTGGTGGTGCAGGTGGTGCCGGCCTGGCCCGAGCAGGCGCCTCCCCCGCAGGTGCTGCCCTGGGTGAGCCAGGCGCGGAACTGGTTGACGGTGCGGGTGAACTGCCGAAGCGTCCCGGTGCCGATGTACGCGCTGGTGACGAGGCCGACGCGCCAGTCGAGGGTCGAGCCGTTGAGGTTGGCCGCCATCGCGGTCGCCGCGTTTCCCAGCGCGGTCTGAGAGGACGCCATCGAGCAGCTGTCGTCGACGACGAAGAGGAAGTCGACCTTGCCGTTGCGGGGGGTGAAGCGCTCGCACTGGATCGCGTTCGGATCGCCGAACTGGGCGACGGCCGAGCCGCCGGCGGTGTCGCTCATCGCGAAGATCGCCTGCTCGGCCGGGTTGGCCGGAGCGGCCGCCGAGGGGGCGATCGCGACGATCACCACCACCGCCGCGTTGGTGCGGTGGAGGTACTCGACCTGCACCCGGAAGTTGGCCGGCGAGACGCCGCCGGTGCCGGCGAGCGCGCCCGCCCCTGCCCCGACCAGCGTCTCGGCGATCAGGTTCGCGCGGGTCTTGATGTCCACCCCGCCGGCCTGGTCGTAGAAGCCCTGGAGCGCGGGGATCGCGTCCCAGGTGGTGAAGGTCTGGGTGGTAGGCGCCGAGATCGCCGCGATGTTGTTGAGCAGCGGGCGGATCGCCGCCTCATCCGCAGTGGGGGTGGTCGCGCCGCCGCGGGCCGGCTCGCGCCAGGCGATGAAGGCCACCTGGTGGGTCGGGTCGTAGCCGATCAGCCCGCGCTTGTTCGCGCCGACCGCGATGGTGGTGAGCTCGGTGAAGCTGGCCGGCAGGCCGAGTTGGATGTCGGGGGCGCCCTCGCCCTTGAAGGTCACCGGCCGCAGGTTGGTCGCGGTGCACACCTGCCCGGCGGGGCCGGTGCCGTCGGCGGGATCGTTGGGGTTCAGCTCGCCCGGATCGACCTTGCCGTTCTGGTTGGTGTCTTCCGCGCCGTCGTCGATGCCGTCTCCGTCGCTGTCGCGCCTGGTCGGATCGCTGGTGGTGGTCGGATCCTGGTCGTAGGGCACGTTGAGGCAGTTGACGATGTCCGCCCGCTCACCGATCGCCAGGCCGCGCTCGACGCCGTCGCTGATGCCATCGCCATCGCTGTCGAACCGGGTGGGATCGCTCTCGGCGGCGCCGACCACTCCGTCGGCGTTGAGGTCCTCGCCCTTGAAGGCGCCCTGGGCCGGCCCGTCGAGCAGGCCGTCGCAGTCGGTGTCCTTGCGCAGGGCGTTGGTCTCACCCGGGTCGTAGAAGCCGTTCTTGTTGCGGTCTTCGGTGCCGTCCTTGATTCCGTCGCCGTCGGTGTCGGGGTTGGCCGGATCCGTCTCGCCCGGATCGACGGTGTTGTTCCCGTTCTTGTCTTCGGCGGTGTTGGGCAGGCCGTCGTTGTCGGTGTCGGGGTTGTTGAGCGCCCCGCAGTCGGCGGTGAGCTTCGGGTTGGTCTCGCCCGGGTCGAGCAGGCCGTTCTGGTTGAGGTCCTCGGAGCCGTCGAGGCAGGTGTCGCCGTCGGTGTCGGTCTTGAGCGGATCGGTGAGGGTGACGGACGTCTCGACGCCGTCGTTGATCAGATCGCCGTCGGTGTCCCTCTTGCGGGGGTCGGTCTCGCCGGCGTCGACTGCCCCGTTGAAGTCCTTGTCCTCGACGCCGTCCTTCAGGCCGTCGAAGTCGCTGTCGGGGTTGGTCGCGTCGGTCTCGGCCGGGTCGGCCTTGCCGTTCTTGTTGGTGTCTTCGACGCCGTCGCCAATCCCGTCGGTGTCGGAGTCGGTCTCGGTCGGCAGCGTCCGGGTGGCCGGATCCGCGTCGCCGACGTAGCCGCAGGTGGTGTCGACCGAGGTGGCGCGGCCGGCCTCGACGCCGTCGAGGATCCCGTCGCCATCGGTGTCGGGGTTGCTGGGCGAGGTCCGCTTTCCGCCGGCGTAGGTGTTGCCGAACTCTTCGGCGTCGTTCAGGCCGTCGCAGTCGCTGTCTTTGTTCGGGTTGTTGAGATCATTGGGATCGACCACCACCCCGGCGTCTCCCCCACCGCTGCCCCCGCCCCCGCCGACCCCGCCGGCGCCGCCGCCGCCCCCGGTGCCGCCGCCGTCGTCCGTCCCGGTGCCGCCGCCCACGGTCGAGGGGGGCGCCTTGCCACAGTTACAGCCCGAAAGGCCGAGCGCGGTGATGCATGCCACGAGGGCAAAGAAAGTCTTCGTCGACATAGGGGGTGGTGCTCCAGCGCGGGTAGTTCGGCTCGGCCCTTTAAGAACGCTTCACCGGATTATAGGGCTGCGCAGAAATCTTCGTACGAGCCGCTTGGCACTTCGCGTCGCGCTGACCAGATCCTCGCCGCGGGCAAGGGCAGTGGCCAATCCTGAGCCAAAACGGCAGCCGGTGCCCCTGTGGTGCGATGTGCTCCGCGGTAGGCGTGCTCCACCCAGCACCTGGTGGCCGGTGGGCCCAAAGACCTCGTCGACGGCGGACTGGCTGCCCTTGACCACCACCCCCCAGAAGCCCAGGCGCAGCAGCTGGGCGGGGCTCGCCTCCAGCCACCCGAGCTCTTCCCGGTTGGGGGTGATCACCACCCGGTGGCGGGGCCCGAGCCTGTGCGCGAGCTGCCGGTAGTCGGCGGGGTCGAGCGCGGACAGCCGCTCACCGCGGGACGTTCGCACCACCGGATCGACGACGATCGGCCGGCTGCCCGGGCGCAGCGCCCTCACGATCTGCGCGAGCGCGCCGCGGTCAGGCACCATGCCCAGCTTTACGGCGCGCACCGGCCCGCTGGCGAGCGCCGAGCGCAGCTGCTGCCCGAGCAGCCTGGGGGCGACCGGGACGCAGACGAACTGGGGGCCCTGGGCGGTGAGCGCGGTGACGACGGCCAGCGGAGCGCCGCCCGCGTGGGCGATCGCCCAGGTGTCGGCGAGCAGCCCGGCGCGGGCGGAAGGATCGAAGCCGGCGACGGTGAGGACGAGCGGCGCCGGGCTCACCGCCGCGACTCGCGCGCGCGCGCGACGAACGTGCGGTACAGGCCGAGGTGGAGCGGGATGTTGTCCAGCAGCAGCTCGGGGTGCCACTGCACGCCGACGGCGAAGTGGTAGCTGCCCGCCTCGATCCCTTCGATCACTCCGTCAGGAGCGACGGCGCTGATCACCAGCTTGGGGCCGATCGTCTTCACCGCCTGGTGGTGGGTGCTGTTGACCATCAACTGCCCCTTGCCCACGCAGTCGGAGAGGACGGTGCCGTCTTTCACCTCGATCGGGTGCTGCGGCTGGGTGCGATCGTGGGTCTGCTCGTGCCGGCGGGCGTTGGGCAGCTCTCGGCCGAGGTCCTGAAAGAGCGTGCCGCCGAGGGCGACGTTGAGCAGCTGCATTCCTCCGCAGATGCCGAGCACCGGCAGGTTGCGGGTGAGCGCCGACTTGATCACCTCGGTCTCGAACGAGGTGCGCGAGGGCTTGGTGGGCCCCATCCCGTCGCGGGCCGTCTCGCCGTACGCCTCGGGGGGGATGTCGAAGGCGCCGCCGGTGAGCAGCACGCCCGAGACGCGATCGAGGTACTGCTCGAGGGCGTAGCGATCTTCGGTGTACGGCAGGATGAACGGCAGGCCTCCCGCGCGATGCACCGCATCGGCGTAGGACGTCTTGAGCTCGTAGCGGGCCAGCGGCGCCTCGGCAGTGACGGCCGAGACGTCGGGGGTGATCGCGATGCTCGGGCGCCGCTGGTGATGAGGCTTCACGACGGCGAAGGTACTTCAGATCCCACAGAACTCCGCCTGAAGTGCCCGCGCTCGTTCGCGCAGATCGGAAGCCTCGAGCAGCCCGCTGGCGACCGCGGCGCACCGGGCGCCTGCGCGGGCGACCGGCTGGAGGTTGCCGAGCCGGAGCCCGGCGATGGCGACGATCGGCAGCGGGCTGACCGCGGCGATCCGCGCCAGCCCTTCGACCCCCAGCAGCGGATGGGGGATCTGCTTGGTCGAGGTGGCGAAGACCGGACCCAGCCCGACGTGGTCCGCCCCTTCGGCCGCGGCCCGTTCAATCTGCGCCAGGTTCCGGGTGGTGGCGCCGATCAGCGCGGCCGGCCCGAGCAGCTTGCGCGCCTGGGCGACGGGCAGATCGTCGTCGCCGAGGTGGACTCCGTCGGCGCCCGACAGCAGCGCCAGATCGACCCGATCGTTGACCAGCACCCGCGCCCCGAGCGGCCGGGCGAGCTCGACCACGCGGCAGCACAGGGCGAGTGCCTGGCGGTCGGGCAGGCGCTTCAGCCGCAGCTGGATCACCCCTGCCCCGCCTTCGAGCACCGCGCGCGCCGCTTCGGCCAGGTCGAGGCCAGGCCGCACCGAGTCGTCGAGCAGCGCGTAGAGGCCAAACGGGAGGAAGGCAGGCTTGTCGCCCATGGGGGGCGCTGCTATTAGCCCGCGGAAGGAATTCCACCAATCCTGCAGGAGTCACCCATGTCTGAAACCATCGATCCGCGCTTTTCCGACAAGCGCACCGCCGAGCGCTACATCAAGTCGGGCCAGCTGGACGAGAAGGTCTGGGAGAAGCACATCAAGACCCTTCCCGACGTCGCCGAGAAGGGCGAGCCGGTCGAAGCCAACCTCTCGGATCTCGACGAGGATTTCGAGGACGACGACGCGGAGTAACCCCCGCAGCGGAAGGTGCGATCAGGGAGAACGATGAAACCAGAGGACCCGATCAACTTCAGCACCTTCGTCTTCGGGCTGGCCTCGACCACCTTGATTCACCTCGGGGTCGCGCCCCACCCCGAGACGGGACAGCCCTCGGTCGATCTGACCCTGGCCCAGCAGAGCCTGAGCCTGCTCGAGATGTTGCGCGAGAAGACGAAGGGCAACCTCGA
>JAGSPQ010000113.1 GCA_018262385.1 Myxococcaceae bacterium
CGAAGTCGACCGCCTTCTCCAGGCCCGGGCTGTACGAGGCGATCGCCGCGCCGGTGCCCGCGCCCGAAACCGCGCCGGTGGTGGCCGCGAGCAGCTCGAAGTCCTTCGGCCCGAGGAAGCCGCCGAAGCTCAGGGTAGCCTTCTCGCCGGGAGCCACGGTGATCGGGAAGAACGCGTCGGCGATTCGGGCGGTCGCGGTCGAGGTCAACACGCAGCGGCCGGGCAGCGGGGCGCCGGCGGGGAAGATCGAAGAGAGGAAGTACTGCTGGTCGATGCCGAAGTAGTGCACCGTGCCTTTGAACTCTTCGGGCGGATCATTCGACGGCATCTTCCGATGCACCTCGTCGTCCATCAGGCAGGTGGCGTTCGACTGGTTGCCGACTCCGCCGAACATGCTCGGCGCCACCTCGTGCGCAGGATCAATCGCGCGCGCCGAGTGCACGCCGAGCTCGGCGGTCAGCGGCGCGGCGCCGACGTTCTTCACCACCACCTGCATCCCCAGCTCGTAGCCGTCCTTCTTCCAGCTGAAGGTCTTCTCGATTTCCCACGGCCCCTGCTGGGTGCGGAACACCAGCCGCCCATCGGTCTCTTCCACCACCGCGTAGCGCGCGGTGCCCAGCACCGGGGCGCTCCCCGCCAGCGAGACGGCGAACGGCAGCGGGTGACCCTCGACCGGCTGCGCCATGTCCATCTGGGGAGGCGTCTCGGCCGCGCCGCCGAACAGCTTCTTGAAGCCCTCGCCCAGGCCGACTTCCTGCTGCTCGCGCTCCTTCTTCCCGAGCAGCCGGGCGTGGAGCAGCCCGCCGCCCTCGGTCGAGAAGGTGTACTCGGCGGACGCGCGGGCGAAGCGCAGCTCGCGCACCGGCAACACCTCGGCGCGAGCGGCTCCGGCGTCGAGCCCGCCGGTGTCGGGCGGCATCAGCGCCGCCACCTTGTCCGGCGCGGAAGGGGCGGCCGCGATCGGCGCCGTCCCGGCATCGGCGGCCAGCGCGGCGGCCTCGGTGGCCTCCCGCTCCTTGGTCGCCTGCGGTTCCCACACCAGCTTCGAGTAGATCAGCGTCAACCCGAGAGAGAGGCCAATCGCGATCAGCAGGCGCTTCTGGTTATCCATTGCGGGTCCTTGCCGAACTGAAGGTGGCGGCGCGCGGCGGTGGGACGGGGTCGAGCCCGCCGGGATTGAATGGGTGACAGCGCATCAGCCGACGCGCCGCCAGCCAGCTGCCGCGAAACGGGCCGTGGGTGGTGAGCGCGTCGAGGGCGTACTTCGAGCACGAGGGATGAAAGCGGCAGGCCGGCGGCATCACCGGCGAGAGGATCGCCCGGTACAGCCGAACCGGAAGCAGCAGCGCCTGCAGCAGCACCTGTTCGAGAAAGGCCAGCAGTCGCTTCATGAAAAACGCCTCACCAATTCGCCCGTAACGCGCTCGAAGGCGCGCGTCATTGCGGCGAAGTCCGCCTGGGCGGCGGAATTTCTGGCAATCACCACCAGGTCGATTCCTTTCGGTAGCAGCAGCTGCCTCTTTCGGTACAGCTCTCGGAGGCGCCGGCGGATTTTGTTCCGCACCACCGAGTTGCCTACCTTGTTCGAAACGGTGAGACCCACCCGGGTCTCCCCGGATGGGTTGGGCAGCACCAGCGCCAACAGGCAATCGGCGGTGATCTTCTGCCCTTTTTCCTGCACCCGCAGGAACTCGCTGCGCCGGCGGAGCCGAGCCTCTTTTCTAAAGCGCTCGGCGCCGGCGGGCACCACTACTTCTGGTACGACTTCACCACCAGACGCTTGCGGCCTTTGGCCATCCGCTTCTTCAGGACGCCGCGGCCCGCCTTGGTGGAGTTGCGCTTGCGAAAGCCGTGAGCGCGGTTCCGTTTGATTTTCGAAGGTTGGTATGTGGGCTTGCGCTTCACGGGGGAGGTCCTTTTGCTGACGTGTCAGGCTGACAGGAGAAGCGGGCGCCTTTAGCGGACTGTGCCGGCACTTTCAACGCTGGCCGCCGCCTTTCTTTTCGCCGCCCTCCAGTTCGGGCGGCGGGGCTGGATTTCTTCACCGGTTGTCTTGTGGAAATCCCCCCTCCAGGGCTGTGGAAAAGCCTGTGGGGAATGTTGAGAACTGTGGAGACCTAAGCACCTGGCTGTGGAGAAATTCCCGGCCGGCCCAGCTGGGCAGCCTTTGCCGCCTCACGTACTTTCAGCAAACTCGCCGCTGGGCCAGAACGCAAACGGAGCCGACTTTCCGGCCTCCGCTGTCCACAGCCGCGGGCCCGCTCAAAAGCGCTTTCGGTTACGCGGAGTTGACCAAAGTACTTGATCCGTCTTCTGCCGCGCAGGTAGAGATGCCGCCCTTTTTGCTGTTCACTGCCGCGGGGTTTGAGCTCGAACTGTGCGCACCACGATTCTGAGGCCGGCATGAAGCCAAACTCCCAGAATCTTTGGGACAATTTGCTCGAGACGCTCCGCGCTGACGGCCACGCGTATGCCGCCTCGCAATTGCGGGAATTGACCCCGCTGGAGTTCGCCAACGGCGAGCTGGTGCTGGGGGTCGGAGATCGGTTCTTCCGCGACTGGGTCGACGATCACTACTGCCAGATGATCAAGGAGACCCTGCTGCGCCTGACCGGCGAGACGGTCGCGCTGCGGTACGAGATCATCGAGCGGGCGCGCAGCCTCACCCCCACCTCACCCACACCGGCAGTCAACCAGGTCCGCCAGCCGGCCCGGCTCAACGAGCGCTTCACCTTCGAGACCTACGTGGTGGCCGACTCGAACCAGCTGCCCGCGGCGGCGGCGATGGCGGTCTCGGACGCTCCCGGCCGCAACTACAACCCGCTCTTCATCTACGGCGGCACCGGTCTGGGGAAGACCCACCTGCTGCACGCGGTCGGCAACCGGATCCTCCAGAAAGACCCGAAGACCCGAATCGTCTACCTCTCGAGCGAAGAGTTCACCAACCAGTTCATCGAGAGCGTCCGCGATCACCGGATGACCGAGTTCCGCAAGAAGTTCCGGGACGAGTGCGACGTGCTGCTGATCGACGACATCCAGTTCCTGGGCAAGAAGCAGGAGACCCAGAACGAGTTCTTCTACACCTTCAACTCGCTCCACCAGATGTCGAAGGCGATCGTCCTCACCTCCGACATGGTGCCGGCCGACATCCCGGGCCTCGAAGAGCGGCTGCGCAGCCGGTTCACGATGGGGCTGATCACCGACGTGCAGGAGCCGAACTTCGAGATGCGGGTGGCGATCTTGAAGAAGAAGGCCGCCTCCGACGGCTTCATGCTGCCGGACAACGTGGCCCACTTCATCGCCCGCCACGTGGTGCGCAACGTCCGGGAGCTCGAGGGCGCGCTGATCAAGATCTCGGCCGTCCACTCCCTCACCGGGCAGGCGATCACCGAAGAGTTCGCCGGCCAGGTGCTCAAAGACATCCTCCCCGCCCAGAAGCAGCTCGACGCCGACGCGATCCAGGGCGAGGTGGCCCGCTTCTTCAAGGTCCCGCTGGTCGAGCTGAAGGGCGAGCGCCGGACCAAGAACATCGCCTTTGCCCGCCAGGTGGCGATGTACCTGCTGCGGACGCTGACCCATGCGTCCTTCCCGGCGATTGGCGACAGCTTCAACAAGGACCACTCGACGGTGATGTCCTCGGTGCGGAAGATCGAGGCGATGCGCGAGATCGACGAGCAGCTTCGTCACCAGCTGACCGAGCTGACTTCGCGCCTGGGTGTCGTCTAATTTAGTTTGGGCTCAAACCAACTTCGTTTGGGCTCAAACTGACTTCTTCGCTACTTCGCGGGAGGAAGGTCGGTGAGGGTGAAGCGCAGCGGGGTGTTCTTGCCCGCCTGCACCTGAACCGACAACGAGCGCTTCACCTTGTCCTCGCCGACCACCGTCAGCAGGTGGGTCCCGGCCGGGAGGCTCAGGTTGAACAGCGGGGTCTTGCCGAGCACCGTCCGCCCGCGGGAGACGGTCGCCTCGGGGAAGATCGCCAGCGTCACCGAGCCGGTGGGCCCCTTCGGAGCCGCGCGGACGGGGGCCTCGGGGGTCGCTTTCGGCGGCGCGGGGGGGGTGGCGGCCTTCGGGTCCTCGGGCGCGGCCGGCCCCCCGCCAAAGCCCGGCGGGGGCTTGATCGGGGTGGCATCCCCGATTCCCGGCACCGGCACGTCGCCGGCGTAGACCGGCCCCTCGCCGCCACGCTCCTCGGCGCTCCAGATGAACTTGTAGACCGCGAAGCCGCCGAGCGCGGTCAGCACCGCGATCATCAGCAGGACCAGGTTGCCCCGGCTGTGGTTCTCCGCTTCGGCGGGAGGGCTGACCGTGTCGGGGTTGGTCTTGGGCACCCGGGCGGGGGCATCGGGCCCGGTGAGGAGGGCGATCGCCACCGCCTGCTCGGCCACCTTCGCCTCGAGCTCGCCGTGGGTCGCCCGCCGCCTGGCCGGAGCGACGGGCGCTGCCCGCTTGCGCCCCTTTGGGGCCGACGGCTTCGGGTTGACCTCGGGGAAGCTCGCGCCGGCGTCGTCCCGCAGCAGGCTGACCGCGTTGAGCACCGCCGATTTCTCCATCTCGCCGCCGGCCGACTCGAGCAGCGCCTGGGTGGCGGCGACCTTCTCCTCGAACATCTCGGCCATGAAGGTGGCGCGTTGATCCTGATCGAAGAGCAGCTCGGGGCAGGCCAGCTGCATCGCCCGGGCGAGGTCCTTGGCGGTGGGAAACCGGTCGGCCCGCTCGCGAGAGAGGGCGCGCAGGGTGATGTCCGAGAGGGTCTCCGGAATCACCGGCACCAGCTCGGACGGGCGGCCGATCGGCGCGCTGAGGATCTGCTTCATCTCGTCGATCTCGGTGTCCGCCGAGAACAGCCGTCGGCCGGTGGTCATCTCCCACAGCACCACCCCGAGCGAGAACACGTCGCTGCGGCCGTCGAGCTCCTCGCCCCGCACCTGCTCGGGAGACATGTAGCCGGTGGTGCCCTTCACCGTGCCGACGTTGGTGCGGCCCAGGCTGCCCCGGGCCTTGGCGATCCCGAAGTCGAGCAGCTTCACCACCCCGCCGTAGGTGAGCATCACGTTCTTCTGGGCCACGTCGCGGTGGATCACCGGGAAGGACTTGCCGGCCGGATCCCGGAAGGTATGCGCGTAGTGCAGCGCCAGCGCGAGGTCGTGAACCACCGAGGCCGACAGCCCGATCGGCAGCACCGCCCGCTTCTTCGCGCAGGCGCCGGTGACCTGATTCAGGTTCTGCCCGGCGATGAACTCCATCGCCAGGTAGAGGCCCGCCCCGTCTTCCCCCAGGTCGAACACCTGGCCGATGTTGGGGTGATTGAAGGCGGCGGTGATCCGCGCCTCGTCGAGAAACATCTTCACGAATTGGTCGTTGTCCTTCGCGTCCGGGAGGATGCGCTTGACCACGACGTACTTCCGAAAACCGCCGGGGCCGGCGGTGTAGCCGAGGAAAAGCTCAGCCATCCCTCCCGAGGTCAGTTGGGTGAGGATCTCGTATTTGCCGATCTTCATCCCCCGATAGAGGTCCTCACCCATCGGCACGCCGGCGTTGCCCCTCGCCATCAGGACGCGGAGGTTAGCTCACGGGGTTGTGAATTGACTGTGGAGAGATGCCAGCTTGCACCTCGCGGATGTGGGAACCACACCCCGAGCGGGAGGGGGTGTGTGCAGCAGTGGAGTACCTCGGTCGTTGTCCACAGCCGCTGATCCACCAAGCCGCTGTCGATCATCGGCTTTTCGGCTTCCCCACAACTTCTGCGCCACTGCTTCTACGACTATCAAATAAGACTCTTTATTACTCAGTAGCCGACAGCAGAGTGGCGCGAGCTGCGCAAACGCCACGGAATGAACGCGGGTCGCGGCTGTCGTCACTCTCATCAATTCGTCGCACGGTTCTGGCATTCACTGGAGGACCTACACTGAAGGGTGACAGGATTTCGGCGGGGCCGCGGGACGGAGGGTCGATGCGCAGTTTCGTCTTATGCGCAGTCGTGGTGCTCGCGGGCTGCCGGCAGCCGCCGCTCAACAGCTCGCTGGGCTCGGTGAGTGTCACCCCCGAGACGTTGGACTTCGGCGCCGTCTACACCGCGCAGGAAACGCGCACCCTGACTTTTCGCCTCACCAACGACGGCCGCGCCAACCTTGCGCTCGAGTGGAGCCGCCCGGAGTCACCCTTTCATGCGATGTCGTTGCCGGACGTGGTCCCGAGCGGAGAGACCGAGATCTCGGTGGTCTTCGCCCCGGCGAAGGACGGGAAGTTCAAGTCGACGATTCAGGTCCAGAGCGAGGGCCAGCCGCCCCGGATCATCTCGCTGCTGGGCGAGTCGCTCCCGGTGCCCACCTGCCCGGGAACAGAGGCCTGCTTGGTCTCCTCCTTCGATCTGCAGCTGAAGCGGTGCGTCGAGCAGCCACAGCCCGACGGCACTTCCTGCACTGACAGCAGCGTGTGCTTGACCAACGCCACCTGCCAGTCGGGCCGCTGCATCGGAGTGGAGAAGAGCTGTGACGATCAGAATCGGTGCACCCTCGACACCTGCAACGCGGTGATTGGCTGCGAGCACCTGCCGGCGCCGCCCTGCCCGGGAGACGGGCAGTGCCAGGTCGGCACCTGCAATCCGGCGACGGGCTGTGGAATGGAAGACGCCGAGGACGGGATGGCCTGTGGCGCGATCCAGACCTGCCAGGCGGCCCAGGTGTGCATCTCGGGCAGCTGCGTGATCCGCGATCCCCCCGACGGGTATGTCTGCGCCGAGGCCTCGCCCTGCCAGGCAGAGGGGCTGTGCGCGGGCGACGTCTGTGTCCGGCCGGCGGCAACCACCCTGACCCCAAACTGGAACTTCGACTCGCTCAAAGCGGATGCCGGAGTGGGCAACGTTCCCCCCCAGCTTCACGACCTGGTCCTCGAGCCGAGCGGAGCGCTCTCGCTGTCGGGCTTCTTCCACACCGCGCCCCAGCTGAGGGTGAACACTCCGGCGGCGAAGGAAGCCAGGCTCGGGGCCGCCCGCCGCTGCATGCTGTGGAATGGGCGGATGATCTGCGCCGACTACCCGGCCTCGGTGAACGGGAAGGTCAGCGCGATCGACCTCGCCACCGGCGAGCTGCTCTGGACCTTCAACCTCCACACCGCCCGGCCTGACTTCCAGGCGCTCAGCTCCTCGCTGTTCATGGCCCGAATGGCGGTGCAGGGCAGCGACCGGATGGCGGCGCTCTTCGAGGCGTATCCAAGATCGTCCGACGCCACCAAGCCGACCAACTGCCGCCTCTATTTTCTCGTCGTGCTCGACGCGAGTGGCACCCTGGTGACGGCGCAGCAGGTGGTCGACCCGGTGCTCTCGGTCTGCAACCACCCGCACCCGTATGGCTTCGGAGCCGACGCGCTCGGCGACCTGTTCGTCAGCTTCTCGCCCACCATCACCAGCCCCGCGCCGCTGGTGCCGGGTACGCCGACGGTGGTGATGAGCTACACCCGCGATGGGATCTTCCGCTGGAAGTTCACCGACTTTTCGCTCGTCGGCGGCGAGCTCGCCGTCTCGCGCGGGCTGCTCTACCCGGAGAACAGCGCCAACGCGGTGCTGACCTCGTCCGGCCAGCCGGCGTTCACCCTCAGCGAGGTGTTCGGCCGGGCGGTGGTCTCCCAGCTGCGGACGATCGTCGCGCCGGTGACCGGCGGGGTGAGCCTCAACGGCTACGAGTCAGGCACCAACAGCGCGCGCTGGAAGCACCACCTCGAAGCGGGGCAGTCGTTCGGCAGTGACCAGGTCCGGCTGGCTTCCTGGAGCACGCGCAAGGGCCCGACCACGGTGGCGCTCACCTTCACCCGGAAGAACGGGCAGAGCCAGCTGCGCGGGATCGTGGCCCGCGACGGCAGCGAGGCGTTCACCTGCAACGTCGCGATGAGCGTCCGCACCGAGCCGCAGCTGTTCGAGGTGGCCGAGGGCTCGCTGGCGCTGATGGAAGGCAGCGACGCGTGCGGCAAGTGCGATCCTCCCTTCGCCGGCAGCAGCGCGGCCTTCCACACCCTCGAGCTGCCTTACATCTCGCCCGCCACCCAGGAGCCGTGGGTGGGGACCTTCGGTGGCGCAGGGCATGACCACCGCGAAGAGACCCTGAACGAGCAGCTGGGG
>JAGSPQ010000855.1 GCA_018262385.1 Myxococcaceae bacterium
ACCTGCTACTTCGTGATGGAGCTGATCGAGGGCGAGTCCCTGCGTCAGCAGGTCAAGCGCGAAGGCCCGATGTCGCTGCGGCGTTCGTGCGCGATCGTCGAGCAGGCGGCGCTGGGGCTGCAGCACGCGCACAACCAAAACGTCATTCACCGCGACGTGAAGCCGCACAACATCATGATCAGCAACGTCGACGGCCACGAGTACGTCAAGGTGCTCGACTTCGGGCTGGTCAAGGTGCTCGAGCAGGAAGACGAGGAGCAGCTGACCTCGACCGGCCAGGTGCTCGGCACGCCCCAGTACATGCCGCCCGAGCAGGCGGGCGGCGAGCTGGTCGATCAGCGCAGCGATCTGTACTCGCTCGCCGGCGTCCTCTTCTACATGCTCACCGGCAGCTCGCCGTTCGGCGCCAACACGGTGCGCAAGGCGCTGACCGCGGCGCTGACCAAGACGGTGCCGGCGGTGGGGTCGATTCGCCAGGGCGCGCCGGTGCCCCGGAAGATGGACGAGTTCTTTCGCAAGGCGCTGGCCCGGGAGAAGGAGGATCGCTACCAGAGCGTGGCGGACTTCCTGCACGACCTCAACGCGGTGCTGGCGGGCGAGTCGGAGGACGTGCTCGATGCGCTGCCCACCGGCTCGAAGCGGGAAGACAGCGCGAAGGACTCGGGCAGCGGCTCGCAGTCCGGAGCGGGAAAGAAGGGCAGCAAGTCGGCCGGCAAGAGCTCGAAGGTGGTGGTGGCGACCGGCCTGTCGCGCCCGCTGCCCGCCCAGGTGGTGCCGGTCGATCGCCGGCAGACGGCGCCCGAGATCCCGAGCCTGAAGGACCCGGGGGTGCAGCTGGCCGCCGCGAAGGTCACCCACACCGAGCCGGCGCTCCAGCCCCGGCCTTCCCGGCTGCCGTTGCTGCTGGCCGGCGCCGCCGCGGCGCTGGTGGTGGTCCTCGCCGGCGCATACTTCGCGCTCGGCCGGACTCCAGCTGCGGAAGTTGCGCCGCCGCAGTGGGTGGGGAAGCCGGAGCCGGAGCTCGCCGCGCCGCTCCCGCCCCCGGCCGACCCGGGGAGCGACAACCTGGTTACCGTTTCGTTCAAGACCCGGCCGCCCGGCGCCTCGGTGATTGAAGGCGAGACGGTGATCGGCAAGACCCCGCTGGAGCGGAAGTGGACGATCGACGAAGAGCACGCGCTGCGCTTCGAGCTGGCGGGCCACGCGCCGGTCAAACACAGCTTCCGGATCTCGCAGAACGAGGGGTTCGAAATCGAGCTGTCGGCGGTCAAAAAGCCGGCTACTGCGACCACCCCGCGCAAGAAGAAGGAGGACGACATCCAGGCGTTCGAGTAGTCGTGACGCACTGCGTTGTCCTTCCGATTCCGGGGTAATTCCATAAGAAATACAAAAGCTTGAATGAAATGTCGAAGGCGAGCGTTTGCCTGTCACACCGGTCGGTTATGGTTTGGCCGGGTACCAAACGAGGCTCGCCGATGACTGGAGCAGGGACAGCAATCGCCTTTCGAGAGAAGCCGACTGAGCCGCAGTTTGGCGACGGTCTGGCTCCGGCGAGCGCGGCGCTGCTGCAGGCGCGGATCAAGGATCTGCGGCTCCACCTCTCGGGCACCCCGCTCGAGCGCTACATCCAGCAGCTGTATGCGGAGCTGGAAGCGAAGGGGCTGTCGATCCGCCCCGAGTGCTACCTCTCGGACCAGTGGGGCTGCCCCTCGGGCGTGCCGGTGATCGGAATTCCGTTCTACCTGGCCGACCCGACGCTGCACTCGATCGAAGAGGCGCTGGGCGGCGGGATGGAGAGCGAGCGGGACATCATGATGTACCTGCGCCACGAGGCCGGGCACGCCTTCAACTACGCCTTCAAGCTCTACGAGACCGAGGACTGGCGCAAACTTTTCGGCGACTACAGCAAGCCGTACCGCGACGACTTCAAGCCGATGCCGTTCTCGCGCAAGTACGTGGTCCACATCTCCGGCTGGTACGCGCAGAAGCACCCGGACGAGGACTTCGCCGAGACGTTCGCGGTCTGGCTGACTCCCGACAGCAACTGGGAGCAGCGGTACAAGGGCTGGGGCGCTCTGAAGAAGCTCCACTACGTGCAGAGCGCGGCGCTGCGGCTGCACCGGCTGCCGCCTCCGGTGACGATCGACGAGCACGATCTCGACGTCGACCAGATGGAAGAGACGGTGCTCGAGCACTACCGGCTGCGCAGCCTGGAAGAGAAGGTCGACGTGCAGCTGGGCGAGCACCTCGATCAGGATCTGGCGACGCTGTTCGAGAACCCGACGGCGGCGCCGACCCGCGCGGACAACCTGATTCGGTCGGAGCGGCAGGCGCTGGTGGTCGCGGTCACCCAGTACTCGGGGGTGAGCCGGGCGGTGGTGTTGAGCGTGATCGATCACCTGCTCGAGCGGACCTCGGCGCTGGATCTGACCGTTCATCGCGACAAGGCCCGCGAGTACATGACCCGGTTCACCTCGCTGCTCACCGCGCTGGCGATGAACTACCTGTACACCGACCGCTTCTTCGAAGTGGACTGAACGGCCGCCGCCCCCCGCGCGCAGGTCGTCTTGTCGTTCGAGAAGAGGCGACGCGCTATGTTTGTCGCAAATGGCGGCGACGGTTCCTTCCCCTGAAGATCGCGGTGCTGCACTACCAACCGTCGAGCGAGCCGATGGATCCGGTGGTGGGCCACATCGTCGACGCGCTGAAGGAGCTCGGGCACGAGACGGTGACGGTCAGCGTTCACGACCGGGTGTTCGATCTGCTCCGGGCGGTCGAGAAGGCGCAGGCCGACCTGGTGTTCAACGTCTGCGAGACCTTCGCCGACGACTACCGGCTGGAGGTGAACGTCGCGGCGCTGATGGAGATGGCCCGGATCCGCTTCACCGGCTCGGGCACCGCGGGGCTGCTGCTGGCGCAGGACAAGATCCTCACCAAGCAGTTGCTGGGGTACCACGAGGTGCTGACCCCCAACTTCGCCACCTTCGACGGCG
>JAGSPQ010000856.1 GCA_018262385.1 Myxococcaceae bacterium
AAGTCCCGGCCGGCTCGTGAATCCAGGAACGGTGGTCATCGAGCGGGTGCGACTCGGCGCTCCAGATTCCCGCGTCGGCCGCGGTGTCCGCGGTTGTTGGGTCGGCAGAGACTGCTGGCGCGGGCAGAGCGGCGGGCGGTGGCGTCAGCGCCACCTGGAGGCTCGTTCCCGCAGGCTCGACGGTGACGCCGCCGACTCCGGCGCCGAGTGGACCCACCAGCCGCAGCTGCACGTTGGGGCCCGGGGTGTCCTTCTTCACGAAGTCGCCGTAGCGCGGCCGGAGCGCGCAGCCGCAGAGGCAGAGCACCGCAAGCGTCAGAGTGGTTCGCATGGGCGGAGCTCTTGCAAGAGTCGAGGTCGTAGCTCAGCGACACCCACGCTGCCACGCTGCCACGCTGCCCCGTCGCCGACTCCGCCAACGACGGCACGTTCTGCTCGAGAGGCCCGAAGGCAAGACGCTGAGGCGATCGATCCCGTACGAGCCACGCCCCACCTCGTCGAAGCTCCGCGCGCCGGACCTGCGCACGCCGATGCACGCCTGGGTTCAGGGGACGATCCGCGCCAGCCCGAACACCGAGGGGCCGGGGGTGACCGGATATGCCATCCCCGCGATCACGTAGCCCTCGGGCGTGACGGCGAGCGCTTTGGCCCCACCCGGGCTCCACGGGATTCTCACCGCGAACACCGTGGCGCCGGCGTGGCCGAAGGTCGGGTCGAGCTCTCCAAAGGCGGTGAAGCGCGCGAGCTGCCAGGCGTCCTGAAGGTCGGCGCCCTGGTAGCTGCCGGCCGCGAGCACCTTCCCCTCGCCCAGCACCGCGACCGCGCTGAAGATCGACGCGCCCACCCCGGGGTACGGCTCGGCTTTGCCCCTGGCTCCGAACGTCTCGTCGAATGCGCCGCCGGGAGTGATCCGCCAGACCGCGGCGCGCCAGGGCGCCGAGCTCAGGCCCCGGATCATCCCGGCGAGGACCAGCTTTCCGTCGCCCTGCAGCGCCGCCGACCTGAGCATCAGCCTGCTCCCCGCCGGCGCCTTCACCTTCATCACCCCGCTGCTGCCGAAGGTGGGGTCGAGCGCTCCGTCTGCGCTCAGCCGGGCCACGAACGTCGGATCGACGCTGTCGCCGGAGTCGGCTCCGCAGAGCACGATCTTCCCATCGGGCTGCACCAGCAGGCACGAGAGCGTCGGGCTGGAGTTGAACACCTGGACCACCACCGCCCCGCCGACTCCGAAGCTCGCGTCGAGGCTCCCGTCGGGCAGCATCCGGTAGAGCGTGGTGCCGAACGCGAGCAGCACCTTCCCGTCGGCCTGGAGCCACATCCCATTGACGAGGGTGATGTTTCGGTCGCTGAGCGCTTGATCGACGGTAGCGGTGAACGCGGTGTCCTCCGCTCCGCTCGCAGAGAGCTGGCGCAGCGTGGTGCCCGAGCGCCGGGTTCCCCGCACCAGCAGCCGGCCGTCCGGGCGCACCAGCAGCTGATCGATCTGGGCGAAGTCCGAGGTGCCCGAGAACAACAGCGCCGTCCCCGCGTCGCCGAACGATGGGTCGATCGCGCCGTTGTGCGAGTAGCCCACCAGCGCCCAGCCCTGGCAGGCGCCTCCGCCGGCGACGAACCCGCCATCGACCACCACCAGCGCGTTCGCCGAGGCGTAGTCGGTGCAGCCGAACGACTTCAGCGTCGTCCCCCCATCGCCGAACGTGGGATCGAGCAGGTTCGGGCCGGCGTCCGAGGCGGGGCTGACCGGCAGGCAGCCGCCGAGCACCCCTGCGACGCACGCCGCGAGCACGCCTGAGTGGGTCATCCTGGGCTTGTAGCTGCTTTGCGTCGCGGACGCTGCGGGTGGAGCAGCAGGGCGGAGGTGAAGTTCTGCACGAAGGCCACCGCGCCGAGCAGCGGCCGCGAACCGCCCTCACTGGTCCTCGAGCCAGGCCCGGCGCGCGCCCTCGAGCAGCTGCTGCAGGGTGAGCATCGACTGGCGGATCCCCTCCGCCTTCGCCCGGTACTCGGCGGCATCGCGCGCGCGCATCTGGGCCGAGACGGTTCCGCCGATGCCATAGGCGCCGCTGGCGTACTGGCTGGCGTCGCGCTCGGCGTCGGCGGCAGCGTTGCTGTTGAACTCGAAGTCGTACTGCAGGTTGCTCAGCGACTCCTCGAGCCTGCGGACCTCCTGTTCCTTGCGTTGCGCGCGCTGCTGCGCGGCGTCCGCGTATTGATTGGCCGCCGTCTCCGCGGCGACTGCCCATTGGTCGATCTGCTGCAGCACGCCCGCCAGCTGCGTTGCGGGCAGGCCTCCCGCGGGGCGGGCACCCCTCGCGGCGTCGGCCCGATCCTCGAGCTGCCGCAGCCGGGAGAAGTGCTCGACCAGCCACTTCGCGCGCGCCACCTGCGGAGCCGGCGCGTTCTGGATCACGTGCTCGAGCACCGAGCTCGCGCGGGCCCAGTCGCTGGTGTTGCCGAGGACCAGCGCTCCCTCGAGCAGGCCGTCGTAGTCGGTCGAGCCCAGCGAAGCCGCCTGGGCGTACTGCGGGCCGGCGCGGGGATCGCCGGCGGCGAACGCGCTCGCCGCGGCGGCTTCGGCCTGGCCGCGCTCGGTGGCGACGCGGCACAGCTCGGCGGCTTCGACGAGCGCCGGCTGGTTGCGCGCCCGCCCAGCCGCCGTCCGCACCCACCGGCAGCCTGAGATCCACTCGTCGAGCGCGACCAGCCGCTGGCCCACCCGGGCGGGGACTTGCCAACGCGCCGCATCCAGCGCGTCAGCAGCTTGCGCCAGCGCCTCGAGCTGCGCCGCGTCGAGCTCTTCAGTCACCGCCTGGAGCAGCTCGTCGTACTTCATCGCCCGCAGCGCGACCGCGTTGCTCTCGACCGGGGCGAAGCGGGCCGCGCGATCCAGGAGCGGGCGGGAGTCGGCGGCGAGCTTCGAGCGGGGCGCGGCCTTCTCGACCTCCTCGAACCACTTCAGCGCCTCTCTCCAGCGGCCCTTCTTCGCGGCCAT
>JAGSPQ010000857.1 GCA_018262385.1 Myxococcaceae bacterium
CCCCCTGGGTAGGGGGTCAACACGCCGGTGACCGGATCGATCACCGTCTGCGGCATGCCCATCACTTCGTTGAGCGAGAGCGAACGGGTCTGCTGCACGGCCGCGCCCACCGCCAGCGTCCCGGTGAGCGGATTCACCAACCGGGTGATCACCCGGGTGCCGGTGCGCAGCGGGGTGCCGAGCGCGGGGTTGTAGCTGGCGTCGGCGACGAGCGGCGCCGCGCCGACCCGGAACTGCATGATCCGGCCGAGGGTGGAGCCTTGGGGCGGGGCGCCCCGCGGGAACGGAGTCCTCCCGCTGTTGTTGAGGACGAGCTTCTTTCCGGTCAGGCCAGCGAAGTCGACAATCACTTCGTACCGCTCACCGGGCTGCATCAGCAGACTCTTCAGCGCGACCGGAGTGTCGAGATAGCCGCCGTCGGTGCTGATCACATACATCAGCGGTCCGCCTGGAATTGACATCTCATAGGTGCGGGCATTCGAGCCGTTGACGAAGAGAAAGCGATAGCGCTTCGCCTGGACGTCGAGGAAGGGCCACGCCTTCCCGTTGACCACGATCGCGTCGCCGACGAACTCGGGGACCCAGTACGGGTGCTCCGGGTTGAGACTCCAGAGGAAGTTCCCCGCGCTGTCGGCGGGGAAGAACAGCTGCCCGTTGGTGTCGAACATCCGGTCCTGGATGATCACCGGCACCACCTCGGCGATCGGCTGCAGGTTCGGCGGCAGGCAGTTCGTCAGGCAGGTGCCGGGAGTGCCGGTGGTGGTCGACACGGTGGGGACGAGCAGCGCCGGATCTTCGATGTAGTAGGCGCCGGCGAGGCCCGCGTAGACGTTGAGCCGGGTCGCGCCGAGCACGTGGTCGTGGAACCAGACCGGGGCGGCCTCCTGGGTGTTGGGGTACTTGTAGAGGGCTCCGTTGGCGGGAGCCCCGAGGAACGAGTAGTAGCCGTGCCCCTTGAACTGACCGTCGCTGGTGAACCAGGCGTCCGGGCCGCCGTCGATCTCCGGCGGCACCTCGGCTCCGTGCAGGTGCACCACCCCGGGGATCGGCCCGCTGTAGTTCTGGGCGCACGGCGAGAGGTACGCCGGGATCCCGCCGGTCATCTGACAGCCATTCGCCTCCGCATTCTGCGGGTCCGCCCAGTGCAGCGTCTGATCCGTCGAGTACTTGTAGGCCAGCACCTGGGTGGTGGCGGCGCTGCCGAGGTCGTTGACCCAGGTGACATCGGTCGACGAGCCCCGGGTGTTGACGATCACCGGGCCGAGGTAGGTGTCGACCGCCGGGTCATTGGGCCCATTGGGCGGACACGCTGCGCCCGAGATGTAGCCCCACACCCGGGTCTTGGACTGCAGGCCCGGCGCCAGCGTTCCGGCCGGCAGAACGTTGGCCCAGAACTCACACATCCGGACCGTCAGCGGCTGGTTGCCGAGCAGCGTGGCCACCGTTCCGCCGGGCTGCACGCTCAGCAGCGGCAACGGCTGCACGAACTGCGGAATCGCCGCCCCCGCCAGCGGTACCTGGGGACTCTGCGCGGCAAGAGCAGCTTCTCCCAGCAACACTGAGAACGTGAGTACTGCCACCACCGGGACACTTCTCCTCGCGAGCGTTCGGGCCATGGAAATCCTCCATGGACCCGGTCAGCAACCCCGAGGCCACTTGCCGATGAAGCCCTTCACACGAAAGGAGTGCATCGCGCAGGCGATCGCACCAAACGCCGCGACGCGCACCGCCTGCAGCCCGCTTCGATCTGCCGCGCCGAAAGAAGCACGCGACGAAAGCTCGGCGTCGCGCAACCTCCTTCAGGCTCGCCCAGCGGCTCGCTTCAGCAGAAGGAGAGCGCGAGCGCTGCGCCCAGGGCCGCACTCACCGGCACCGACAGGTTGTCGTCGACCCGCAGGCTGAGCAACTCGGCGAGCGCGCCACATGCCGCGGCCGCGATCGCCACCGCCAGCGACTGACCTGCGTCCAGCTGGGTGTGAAACAGCCGCAGCACCGCGAACGCGATCAGCGATCCGCTGACGAAGAAAGTGAGGGTGCCCTCGAGCGACCGGCCGTGGATCAGCTTGATCCGGCCGAACTTCCGCCCCACCAGCGCCGCCATCGGGTCGGCGACTCCGAGGATCGCCACCGCGGTCGCGCACAGCAGCGCCGACTGGGTGAGCGCCAGCACCAGCAGCCCGGTCGCGTACCAGGTCGAGGAGTTCACCCGGGTCGCTTCGTGGATGTGGGCGACCGGCTTGAAGAAGCGCATCAGCACCCGGTTGACGCGCGGGTCGAGGCGCCGCGCCAGCTCGAGCGCCCAGCAGCTCACCGCCCAGGTCACGGCGATGATCAGGATCAGGGTGGGAGAGTGGGCCCACTCGATCGTCGCCACCGCGACCAGCGCCGCCGCGACGTGAAAGAGGGTGCGCGCCCAGTTGGTCGGGCGAAGGCTGGGGACGTGAATCTTCTCCGCCCGTAACGCCACCGCCACCGCCTCGTACGCCGGCATCAGCCGCTGCTTGAAGGCCAGCCAGCCGGCCCGGGTCTCGGACGAGGGCTGCTCGAGCGCTCGGAGGTTGGTCTGGAGGGCACCCGCCAGCTCCGCCAGCCGCGCCCGCTGCGCCAGCCGCCGCTGCAGCTCGCCGAACCGCGCCTTCAGGGCCTCCGCGGCGTCGTCGCGCCACCGAACGGGATCGATCTCCGTCAGCAGCCCGTGCAGTTGAACCACCACCGCTCGATCCTCGAGAAGCTCGGTGCTCATGACTCCTTCATGGCCAGCTTCGAACCGCCCCGCAAGGCGGGTCGGAACTTCGCTGACCGAGCGGTGATGGGCCGCCCAGGGCTGCTTCTCAGCCCCCCATCGAAGCGCTGAGCAGCGGGCGCATCACCCGGTAGGCCACCCCCTGCGCCCAGCGGGGAATCATCGGCAGCGCCTGGCTCATCCACTTCTGCTGATCCCACTGCTCGCGCTGCTCGACGATCCGCCCGTCGCCGTCGAGCCTGA
>JAGSPQ010000114.1 GCA_018262385.1 Myxococcaceae bacterium
CTCCCCCGCGAGCGGGTGACGCTGGTGACCGGCGGGACCCGGTTCGGAGTGGAGGGCGAAGTGCAGCGGCGCGCGCTGAAGCTCGGGCTGCCGGTGCTGGCGACCCTGGTGAAGGACTCGCCGGCCGAGGGGCTGGCGCCGGGGCTGACCCACGCGTGCCTGGTCGGCGAGACGCTGCACGACAAGGCGGCCGGGCTGTACCGGTTGATCCAGGCCCACGACGGGCTGTGCCTGTTCTTCGGCGGCGGCAACGTGGTGAGCGACGAGATCCAGACCGCGACCAACCTGCGGCTGCGCTACCTGCTGTTGGCGGACGTGGCGGGGGCGAGCGGGGTGCACGCCGCCGAGCAGCCCCACCGCGCGTTTCGCACCGCCCGCGAGGTGCTGGCGCGCCTCGACGACACCGCGTTCTTCCGCGCGGCGTACGCGCCGTTCTGGCACCTGGGCAGAAACCCGACCGTCGACGCGGTGGTGCTGCGGCAGCGGGGGCCGACGCGCGAGGTGCTGCTGATTCGCCGCGACGCGGACGCGCCGGCCGAGCCGGGGCAGTGGGCGCTGCCGGGTGGCTTCGTTCCGACCGAGGCGCCGCGGGGCACGGTGTGGCGGCCGGGGCGCGAGAGCGAGAAGGAGACGGTGTTGCGCGAGGTGAGGGAAGAAGCGGGGCTGGACGTCTCGCGCTTTGAAGGTTCGCTGCTGACGCTGGGGAGGTTCGAGGGCGGCGGGCGGGATGTCCGCGACACTCCGACCGCCTGGAGCTGCACCACCCTGTTCGCGCTGGTGATCGACGAGCCCACCGCGTCCCAGCCAATCGCCGGCGGGGATGACGCCAGCGACGCGCGGTGGTGGCCGCTGCAGGCGCTTCCGCCCCGGCTCGCGTTCGACCACGCGCGATTGCTCAAGGTGGCAATCGAGAAGCTGTATGGTGCCCGCCATGAGTGAGAAAAAGTTCAAGGTGCACGGTTGTGGGCTGACCGCGCGATCGATCAAGGCCAAGACGCCCGAGGAAGCGGCGCGGTTGTTCCAGTTCGACGTCAACGCCGAGAAGTACCGGGGCAAGTTCGTGCAGGAAGGCGAGATCGTGATCCAGGACGAGCACGGGAAGCCGCTGCGCTTCGGCTGGGACTTGAAGCCGATCGAAGCAGCCGCGAAGCAGTAGCGCAGGCAGGCCGCCGGCTTGGCTTCCGGCAGCGGTTCCGGGGTAGAGGGCGGGTCGATGCTTCGATCCTCTTCGCTCGCGCTGCTGCTGTTGCTCACGGCCTGTGGTTCACCCTCGCCGGCGATCGACGCAGGCGCGGACGCCTCGACCGGGCCCGACGCGGGTGGACTCGACGCCGGTGGCTTCGACGCCGGGTACCTCGACAGCGGCACCGTCGACAGCGGGTACGTCGACGCGGGCGCGACCGACGGCGGGTCTTTCGATGCGGGGCAGCTGCTCACCGTGGTTCGGGTGCACTACCCGGCGGGGACGCGGACGGTCGCGATGCGCGGCTCGGCCTATCCGTTCAGCTGGGCGGTGGGCAGCCCGATGACCCTCGGGGCCGACGACACCTGGACCTTCACCACCCCGCTGGCCACCGGAACGCTCGAGTTCAAGCCGCTGCTCGACGACACCAACTGGAGCCGCGGGCCCAACTACACCGTGCAGGCCGGGACGGCGGTCGACATCTACCCGCACTTCTTCACCGCCAACGGCCAGTGGTCGAAGCGCTGGGGCGCGTTCTCCTCGACGCTGATGGGCAACACCCGGCCGGTCTGGGTCTACCTGCCGCCGACCTACGTCGAGAACGCGCGGGCGCGCTTCCCGGTGGTCTACATGCACGACGGCCAGAACCTGTTCGATCCGTCCGTCGCGTTCGGCGGCAACCCCTGGTGGGCCCAGAACGCGATCGACGCGGCGGCCGAGAACGGCAACTTCCGCGAGGCGATCATCGTCGGGCCAGAGGCGACCGCCGACCGGATCGGCGAGTACACCCCGACCGCCGACCCCAGCTATGGCGGCGGCAAGGGGCTGCTCTACGTGCGGATGCTGGTCGAGGAGCTCAAGCCGAAGGCCGACTCCGAGCTGCGCACGATGCCCGAGCGCGAGCACACCGTGATCATCGGCTCTTCGCTGGGCGGGCTGATCTCCTCCTACGCCGGGACGGTGAAGGCGACCACCTTCGGGATGATCGGCGCGATGTCTCCCTCGACCTGGTGGGACGGCAAGGTGCTGTTGACCCTGGTCGCGGCGACTCCCGCCAGCCCGCGGCCGCTGCGGGTCTACGTCGACAGCGGCGACTCGGGCGCCTCGAGCGACGACAAGGCCAACACCGCCCAGCTCGCGCAGGCCTACCGCACCCTCGGCTACTCCGAGCCGGCGACGCTGAAGTACGTCGTCCAGGCGGGAGCGACCCACAGCGAGGTCTACTGGGCGCAGCGGCTGCCGGAAGCGTTCAAGTTCCTGCTCGGCCCCCGCCAGTAGCCGCGCCCAAAATGTCGCTTGCCTGTGTATAATTAGTGCATATATATGCGAGTGCAATGCAGACGCTGAAAGTGGGGATCATCGGAGCTTCGGGCTACACCGGAATCGAGCTGGCCCGGCTGCTCGCGCGCCACGGCGGCGTCGCGCTCCAGTTCCTCACCAGCGATCGCTGGGTGGGCGAGGCGGCCTCGGCGCGACTGAACCTCGACAGCCCGCTGAAGTTCGTCCCGGTCGAGCAGGGGGTGGCGCTGGCGGGCTCGTGCGACGCGGTGTTCCTCGCCACTCCGGCCGAGAGCGCGCTGCAGTTGGTGCCCCGGCTGCTCGAGGCGGGGACGAAGGTGATCGACTTGTCGGGCGCGTTCCGGCTCAAGGACGCCTCGCTCTACCCGGGCTTCTACGGGCTGACCCACGACGCGCCGCTCTGGCTGGCGAAGGCGGTCTATGGGCTGCCCGAGCTGTTCCGCGCGGCGATCCCGAAGGCGCAGCTGATCGCCAACCCCGGCTGCTATCCGACCGCGGTGGCGCTGGCGCTCGCTCCGCTGCTGCGCGCGAAGCTGGCCGAGCCGACCTCGCTGGTGGTGAGCGCGGCGTCGGGCGTCTCGGGCGCGGGCCGGAAGGCGACCGAGGACTTCAGCTTCATGGAGCTCGACGGCGACTTCCGCGCCTACAAGACGCTCAAGCACCAGCACACTCCGGAGATCGCCCAGACCCTCTCGATGGTCGGCGGGGTGCCGGCGTCGCTGGTGTTCACTCCCCACCTGCTGCCGGTGAAGCGGGGGATCCTCGCCACCGCGGTCGCCACCCTGAAGAGCGGAGTCAGCGCGGCCGAGGTGACTGCCGCCTACGCCGAGGCGTACCGCGACGAGCCGCTGGTGACGGTGGTGAACGGCGCCGACGCGGTGCGGCTGGCCCAGGCGGTGGGGACGCCGCGGGCGATCGTGGGCGTCACCGTCGAGGGGAACCACGCGGTCGCGATCTCGGCGATCGACAACCTGCTCAAGGGCGCCGCCAGCCAGGCGGTGCAGAACTTCAACCTGTTGTTCGGGGTGCGCGAGACGCAAGGGGTGTTCGGATGAGCGTCGCCAGAGGATTTCAGTTCGCGGGCCTGCACTCGGGGATCAAGCCGAACAAGAAGGACCTTGCGCTGGTCTACAGCCCGACGCCCTGCAGCGCGGCGGCGGCGTTGACGGCGAACACCGCGAAGGCCGCTCCGGTGATCGACGCGGCGGCGCGGGTGCCGGCGACCGGGGTCCACGCGGTGGTGATCAACAGCGGCAACGCCAACGCGCTCACCGGCCCGACCGGGCTCGAGGACGTGCAGAAGGTCCACGAGGCGGTGGCGGCGGCGCTCAAGCTCCCCGGCGGCGCGGCGGGCGTGCTCTCGGCCTCGACCGGGGTGATCGGGGTGCGGCTGCCGAAAGAGAAGATCATCGACGCGATCCCCCGGCTGGTCGGGGCGCTGACGGTGGCCCCCGAGACGGCGGCGGAGGCGATCCTCACCACCGACACCCGGATGAAGGTCGCCTCGCGCACCCTCAACCTCAACCGCAAGCAGGTCACCCTGTCGGCGATCTGCAAGGGCTCGGGGATGATCGCTCCCCAGCTGGCGACGATGATCGCGGTGGTCACCACCGACGCGGCGATCAGCCCTTCGATGCTGCAGCAGGCGCTGACCGCGTCGATGGACGGCAGCTTCAACAACCTCACCGTCGACAACGACATGTCGACCAACGACGTGGTGTTCGCGCTCGCCAACGGGCTGGCCGGCAACACCCCGATCACCGACCCGGGCGCCGACTACGAGAAGTTCCGCGCCGCGCTCTACTCGCTGTGCCAGGAGCTGGCGCGCGAGATCGCCGCCGACGGAGAGGGCGCCACCAAGCTGCTGGAAGTGAAGGTCACCGGCGCGCCGACCGCGAAGATGGCCGCCGACTTCGCCAGGGCGATCGCCGGCTCGTCGCTGGTGAAGGCGTCGATCTTCGGCGCGGATCCGAACTGGGGCCGGGTGCTCGCCACCGTCGGCGCGCGGGCCGGCTCGCAGGGCTGGGCGGTGGATCCCCACGGCTCGAGGGTCACCATCCAGGGGATCTGCGTCTACGACAAGAAGCCGACCCTCGACTCCCCGGCGCGGCTGAAGGCTCGGATGCGCGAGCCGGAGGTGAAGGTGAACGTCGAGCTGCGGCTGGGCGAGGGCGAGGCGACCGCCTGGGGCTGCGACCTCTCGTACGACTACGTGAAGATCAACGCCGACTACACCAGCCTGCTCAAGTCGGCGGCCGACGGCTCGGTGTCGCGCGACGACCGGCTCACCAACTACAGCCCGAGCTTCAAGGTCACCCTGCTGACCCAGGCGCTCTCGTACATCTCGCGCTTCGCCGACAAGCGCTGCGTGCTGAAGCTGGGCAAGGCGGCGCTGGCGAAGGACTCGCTGCGGCAGGCGTTCTGCGAAGACGTGAACCTGCTCAAGTCGGTCGGGATGGTGCCGATCGTGGTCCACGGCGAGGCGCCGGGCGCATCGGGCGACGCCAAGCTGCGCGAGGTGCTGGTCACCGGCAGCACCAACCTCGAGCTGGTGACGCTGCTCAACCGCAACGGGAGCCACGCGATCGGCGTCTCCGGCCAGGACGGCGGCCTGCTGCGGGCGAAGAAGGGCGCCTCGACCCGGGGCGAGTTCTCGGTCGGCGACCTGCTGAAGGTGAACGCCGAGATGCTCGAGATGTTTCTCGCCAAGGGGTACGTGCCGGTGATCGCTCCGGTGGGGATCACCGAGCTGGGCGAGAGCGTGCCGCTCGACGCCGACCAGGTCGCGGCGATGGTGGCCAAAGAGCTCAACGCCTCGAAGCTGGTGCTGCTCACCGGCGCCACCGGGCTGACGGTGGACGACGAGCTGGTGCAGCAGATGCCGACCTCGCTGCTCGAGGCGCACCTGAAGGCCAACGCGTTCGAGGGCAACCTGCTCGCCAAGGCGAAGGCGGCGCTGTGGGCGGCGAACGCCGGAGTCGAGCGGGTGCACGTGATCGACGCGCGCACTCCGCACAGCGTGATCGCCGAGCTCTTCACCGACCAGGGCGTCGGCACGCTGGTGACCGTCGGATGACGACCGAGGTTCATTCCCGCCGGGACACCATTCGCCGGCTGATCCGTTCTCAGGTGATCGGCACCCAGGAAGAGCTGGGCAGGCTGCTGGGGAAGGAAGGGATCGAAGTGACCCAGGCCACCTTGAGCCGCGACCTCGGCGCGCTGATGGCGCGGCGGGTCCAGCTGCCCGAGGGAGGCACCGCGTACGAGCTGGACGACGCGCCGGTCGGCGGCGGGGCCGAGGGGCTGAAGGCGGTGCACGCGCTGGTCACCACCGTCGACGAGAGCGACGCGATGGTGGTGCTCCACACCCGCCCGGGCGCCGCCTCGGTGGTGGCGGGCGCGATCGACGGCGGCCGGCCGGCGGGCGTGCTGGGGACGATCGCCGGCGACGACACCATCTTCATCGTCCCGGCCAAGGGCATCCGGCCCTCGCGGGTCGCCAACCATTTGCGGACCATCTGGAAGAAGGGGAAGGGATGAGCTCAGTCGTTGCGAAGACCGATGCTGCCGGAGGCGCCACCCTCCACCCGCAGGTGCTCGCGTTCTCCAGCTCGCTGAAGCTGGATCGCGCCCTGCTGAAGGAAGATCTGATCGGCAGCCTCGCCCACATCGCGATGCTCGCCCGGCAGCAGCTGGTGCCGCAGGCCGACGCCCGCGCCATCCACCACGGGCTGGTCTCGCTCTGGGAAGACGCGGCGAAAGGCACGCTGACGCTGCCGGACGAAGAAGACGTGCACATGGCGGTCGAGGCCGAGCTGCACCGGCGCATCGGCGCTCCGTCCCAGGTGCTGCACACCGCCCGCTCGCGCAATGACCAGGTGGCGACCGACCTGCGGCTGTGGACCCGCGAGCAGTGCGTGCGGACCCTGGAGTCGATCGGGGGGCTGGTCGGCGAGCTGCTGCAGTACGCGGAGGCCGGGCGCGCGGTGGTGCTGCCGGCGTACACCCATCGCCAGCGCGCGCAGCCGATCTCGCTCGCCTACTGGTGGGCCTCGTGGGCCGCGGGGCTGCTGCGCGACGGGGAGGCGTTCAGGTTCGTGCTCGAGCAGGCGGACACCCTCGCGCTGGGGGTGGGGGCGATCTCCGGCACCTCGCTCGCCACCGATCGCGAGTCGGTGCGCGAGGCGCTCGGCTTCTCGCGGCTGACCGAGAACGGGCTCGACACGGTGGGCGATCGCGACTTCGCGCTCGACTTCCTCTACGCGTCGACCCGGCTGCTGGTGCGGCTGGGGCGGCTGTCGACGGATCTGATCGACTTCTCCTCGAAGGAGTTCGGCTTCGTCACCCTCGGGGCAGAGATCGCCTGCGGCAGCTCGATGATGCCGCACAAGCGCAACCCCGACCTGTTCGAGCTGCTGCGCGGCAAGAGCGGCTCGGCGATCGGCGCGCTCACCGGCCTGCTGGCGACGGTGAAGGGCCTGCCGGGCGGCTACAACCGGGATCTGCAGGAAGACCGCGGCCCGCTGCTCGAGATGGGCGTGCGGCTCGAGGAGTGTCTGAGCGTGCTGCGGCTGGGCCTGAAGAACGTGCGCTTCGAGCCCGAGGCGTGCCGCGCCGCGCTGGAGGACGGCAGCACCCAGGCGACCGACCTGGCCGAGGCGCTGGTGAAGAAGGGGATCGCCTTTCGCGACGCGTACCAGGCGGTGGGCCGGTTGGTGCGCAGCGCGCGCGAGCAGAACCTGCCGCTGGCGAAGCTGACCGTCGAGCAGGCGGCGCAGGTCGACCCGCGGTTCGACGCGAAGGTGCTGACGGTGCTCGAGCCTCTGGCGGCGGCGGCCCGGAAGAACTCGGCCGGTGGGACGGGCGAGCTCGCCATTGCGCAGCAGTTGGTCAATCTGGCGCAGAGCGCCGCGGCGATGCGCGCGCGCGCCCAGAGCGTGCCGCGGCTCGACGGGTTGTTTTCGAAGCTCAAGGAGAACTGGAAATGAAACGCGACTTCCTCACCCTGTCGGATCTCTCGAAGGACGAGCTGGTCGCGCTGATGCGCCGCACCAAGGTGCTCAAAGAAGCCCGCGCCCAGCGCCGGATCATGCAGACGCTGCAGGGCCGCACCCTGGTGCTGATCTTCGAGAAGGCCTCGACCCGCACCCGGCTGTCGTTCGAGGTGGCGATGTCCCAGCTGGGTGGGCACTGCATCACCCTGCCGCCGAGCGACAGCCAGATGAACCGGGGAGAGCCGCTGGAAGACACCGCCCGGGTCACCTCGCGCTACGCCGACTGCATCGTGATGCGGACCTTCGCCGATCAGCGGCTGCGGCAGTTCGCGACCGCGGCCACCGTGCCGGTGATCAACGGGCTGACCGACGGCGGACATCCGGTGCAGCTGCTGGCCGACCTGTTCACGGTCGAAGAGCGCCTCGGCACCATCGCCGGCAAGACGATCGCGTTCGTCGGGGACACCGCGAGCAACATGGGCCGCTCGTACTGCGAGGCGGCGAAGCTGTTCGGCTTCACCCTCAAGCTGGCGTCGCCGGAAGGCTACCGGCCCGCGGCGGACGTGATGAACGAGAACGTGCAGGTGACCGACTCGCCGGCG
>JAGSPQ010000858.1 GCA_018262385.1 Myxococcaceae bacterium
CGATCGAGTGCATCAGCATCCGCACCCGGCCCGTGGGCCCCATCGCGGCGGCCAGCGCGTCGAGCGAGGTCTGGCGGCCCTCTTCCGAGAGCGCGTCGAGGTTGAGCGCGAGGAAGCCGACCCCGGTCTGGCGCAGCGCTTCGAACTTCGGCTCGATCGCGCCCATCGCGCCCTTGCGGTCGCGGTGGATGATCGCCACGTTCATCCCGTGGCGGGCGAGCTTCTGCGCGGTGGCGAGCCCGAACCCGCTGGAGCCACCGAGGATCAGCGCCCAGTGAGTCGAATCGAACTTGATGCTCAAGCGGGCAGCCCCTTCTCCACGGCCTTGACCGTGAGGATCGCAGTGACGTCTCGCCCGATCGTCTTGAAGAAGCCGCGCAGCGGGCGGTTGGGTCCGACTTCGTAGATTTGGCTCGCCGCCCCGGCGAGCGCGCGCATGTTGCTGATCCAGTCGACCGCGCCGCTGATCTGCCGGGTGAGCGCGTCGATCAGCGCCGCCGGCTCGGCCCGGTGGAAGCCGCCGGTGAGGTTCGAGGTGACCTGGGGAGCGCGGGCGAGGCTGAACTTCGGGGCCACCGCCTCGAGCTCGGCGCGGAAGGCCGGCTCGATGCCCCGCATCAGCCGCGAATGAAACGGAGCGCTCACGTTCAGCGGCACCACCTGGTGCTCGACCCCCGCCAGCAGCTCGCCGCAGCGGGCGCAGGCGCGCTCGACGTCGGCCGCGGCGCCCGAGAGCACCAGCTGGTTGGGCGAGTTGCGGTTGCCGACGTCGACCTCGAGCCCGGCCAGCACCGCCGACAGGTCGCGCTCGGCGATTCCGTCGGCGATCACCGCCGCCATCGTCCCCGCGCCCACCGGCACCGCCTGCTGCATCAGCGCGCCCCGGGTGCGCACCAGCCGCACCGCCACCGCCAGCGGAATCACCCCCGCGGCGCACAGCGCGGTGTACTCGCCCAGGCTGTGGCCCCCGAAATAGCTGGGCGTCAGCCCGTGCTCCTGCTCGAGCGCGCGGAGCATCGCGATCTCCGCGGTCAGCAGCGCCGGCTGGGTGAACTCGGTCTGATCCAGCCGCGGATCCTCGTCGAAGCACAGCGCGGCCATGTCCAGCCCGGCCGCCTCGCTCGCTTCGGCGAAGACCGCGCGCGCAGCCGGGTAGCGCGTGTGAAAGTCACGCGCCATGCCGGGCTTCTGCGAGCCCTGTCCGGGGAAGACGATCGCGGGAATCACGTCGGTTGCGAGTAGCACGCGAAATGTCACGGGTTGACCACATTTGGGGGGTCCCCTTACGTCGCGGCGCGTCAAAACCCGGGCGCTGGGCCGAGCCGCTCGTCTTCCATCGCCTTCAGCCGGGCGATTACCTGGCGGGACAGATCGCGGGTGGCGCGCAGCCCGACCTGGTCGGTCTTCGGCTCGAGCACCTCCACCTTCAGCTCCAGGGTGTCGGAGTGGAGCGGCACCGCGCTCAGCTGTTGCTGCCGGCGGCCCCGCAGGTAGGCGCACAGCACCTGGGGGCGATCGAGATCCTTGAGGATCTGCCCGATCCCATAGGTCACCGTCGCGGGGTCGATTCGCCCGGTGCGGCTGCGGGCCCCTTCCGGAAAGAGGGTGCAGACCTCGCCCCGCGAGACCAGCCAGCGAATCTTGTTCAGCACCGCCTTGCGGTGGGCCTCGTCGCCCCCCCGGTCGATCGGCACCGTCTTGCCCAGAAAGACGATCGGCTTGAGCCAGATGTTGCGGTTGAGGTGCTCGATTGCCGCCACGTTCCAGGAGAAGCGCTCGAAGTGGAACAGGTACTCCGACAGCGGCGCGAACGCCCAGTGCAGATACGCCGAGTCCACCATCGTCAGGTGGTTGGCGCAGATCAGCGTCGGGCGGCCGCTCGCCAGCGCCTCGCGGTAGATCCGCCGGGCTTCCGGGACGCCTTCGATCCGGTTGTTGCGGAGGATCCGCATCACGAACACCGAGCACGGCCCGACGATCGCGAACGTGGCCCAGCCGACGATGCGCTGAAAGCGCAGGAAGACGCGGTCGAGGGTGCTCAGGTCGGGCGAGCTCACGGGAAGAGCGAATCTAGCCCGCATCCATCACCACTTCCTCGGCTCCGACCAACGGTCCGTGGCAACTTCGAGGCGTGCTCCCTCGGCGCCACCTCGAGTCTGCTCACCGCCGGTGGCGGGCTAGAACGCCCCCACCCCGTTCGCCTCCCCTGGGGGCGGCCCGGCGTCTCTGCCTGGCGGGGCCTGGGCGGCCAGCGTGCTCGGAGCGCGGCGCGGCGGCACCACCACCCGCGGAGGCAGCGGACACCGGGTGCACGGCCCTCGCAGCGGGATGTTCAGCGTCCGTCCCACCCGCAGGGCGACGCTGCTCAGCCCGTTGGCGCGCTGGATCAGCTTCACCCCGCTGCCGTAGCGCATCGCCAGGTGCCCGAGCGTGTCGCCCTTCTTCACCCGGTGGATGACGAAGTTCTCGTCCGCCCGCCTGGCCAGCAGCGGCTGGATCCGCCAGCCCAGCTCCTGCGAGCGCGCCGAGTAGAAGCGGACGTGAAAGTGATCCCGATGGCGGCGCACGTGCTGCAGCAGCGAGGCGCGGCCGGCGTGGAACAGGCTGTCGAGCCAGGCGCGATCTTCGCCAATCGAGATCGCGTAGTCGTAGAGGACCTTCTGCACCCGCCGGTCGAGCAGGATCACCTGGGTGTCGGTCCGCGTCGCCAGCGCCTTCACCAGCGCCCAGTTGGCGGGAAGATCCATCGCGTTCTCCCGCGGGCCCTTCACCTGCAGCGGGTTCATCCCCGCCCGGTAATAGAAGCCGAGGTCCGCGTCCCGCCCCGACTGGTGGCTGTGATGCGGGCGCAGGTAGCCGCCTTCCTTCTTCCCGATGTGGTTGACCCGCAGCGGCGCCACGTACGGGAACTGATCCTGGACCGCGCGGGCCACGATGCTCAGGTACACCACCGTCTCCCGGGTGCCCCAGGCGAACTCGGGCGAA
>JAGSPQ010000859.1 GCA_018262385.1 Myxococcaceae bacterium
GCCGACCAGGAAGGTGGCGTTGCAGTCGCCGTGCATCCCATCGAGGAAGATCGTCACGTCGAGGTTGACGATGTCGCCGTCCAGCAGCACCCGGCTGTCGGGGATGCCGTGGCAGATGACCTCGTTGACCGAGGTGCACACGCTCTTCGGGAAGCCGCGGTAGTTCAGCGGGCTGGGGTAGCCGCCTTCCTTCACCGTCAGCGCATGCACCAGCTCGTCGATCGAGTCGGTGGTGATCCCCGGCTTCACCGCCTGGCCCGCCGCCTTGAGGATCCGCGCCGCCGCCGCGCACGACGTCCGCATCCGCAGCAGCTCTTCGGGGGTGCGCACGTCCCGGCCGGTGCCGCGCGACGGCATTCCGGACGCGGCGTACTCGGGGCGGGGGATCGTCAGCGGCACGTCCCGCATCGGACTCAGCTCGCCCTTGCGAACCCGGTTGGTCTCCAGCCGGGTTCGCTCTTCGCGCAGCACGACCGAGTCGGCTTCCTTGTGGCATTTCTTGTACTTGGCCCCGCTGCCGCACCAGCACACCTCGTTGGGACGGGGCAGCACCGGAGGCGGGCGGGAAGCGACGGGGGCGATCTGATTCACGACAGCAATCCTCTTATCAGGAGGCGCTCGGTTCGTTCGAGCACCTGCAGCATCCTGCGCCGATCAATCCGGCCCTCGGTGGCCTCGTTCAACCCCAGCGCCTGCTCGGTCATGAACCGGCAGAGGAAGAGCAGCAACGGCCGGGAATCGGGGCTCAAGCCCGCGGAAACGAAACGCATGTTCCGGATGTAGTCGTCGAACGCCTCGAATTCACGGTCAAGATCCCACCGGGCCAGCCGAAAGGCCTCCCGGAAGGTCCCGTCGTCCGGCCGCCGGGGGTAGGCCTCCAGCACCGCCAGGACTGCCGGATCCGCCTCGTCGACCTCCAGCGGCCAGGCCCGCAGCGAGTCGGCGAACAGCTTCGAGACCTCCTCGACCAGGTGGTCGATGATCGGAATCGGCTTGGACTCGAGCAGGCGCTCCCACCGGGACGGCATCCCCGACGAATAACAGCGCTACTTCAGCGTGACCAGCCGGCGCGGCGTCACTTCGAGCGGAGTCGGATCGCCGTACCCGAGCGCCAGCTCGCGGCGCACCACCTGGTAGACGGTGCGGCGGGTGACGAACTCGCGGTGCGAGACGTCAGACACCTCGATGTTCCTCAGGTTCGGGTTCCCGTTGTCCTCGAGGATGCAGGCGGGGAACGGGTTCACCTTGTCGCCCTTGCTGAAGATGCTGGCGAAGCGGACGTCGCGGGGGAAGGCGCCGATCTTCAGCCGGCGGATGAAGGGAGACATCGGCGTCATCTGCCAGATGCTGCGCGAGATCAGGCCGTGGCTGACCAGCCCGAAGTACGCCGACGGCGAGCCGTTGTGCGGAGTGCCGAGCGTGATCAGGTTCTTCACCCGCCGATCGCCGCCCAGCCGCTTGACGTAGTACCGGCCGATCAGCCCGCCCATCGAGTGCCCGATGATGCTCATCGGCCCCATCGTCGGGAACCGCGCGTACAGCCGCTCGATCTTCTCGCGCACCTTCTCCGCGCACTCGTCGATGCCCCGGGTGTTGAACGCGTCGAACAGCCCGCCGAGGTTCACGCTCCAGACGCAGTACTGATCGCGCCGCAGCCGATGCTCGAGCACCTCGAAGGTGCGGCGGGTCGACATGAAGCCGTACAGCAGCAGCACCGGGCGCGGGCAGTTGCCGAAGTCAGTGCGGCGGACGATGTCGTTGCCGTGGCGATCGAAGTCGAGGTAGCCGCGCAGGTAGGCGACCGTTCGCTTCAACCTCCGCAGCTGTCCCGACACCAGACCCATGCCCCCGAGATTAGAAGCCCTTCGCCGCGCGATCAAAGTGTGGGCGGGTGTGATCCGGTGGCGGTTTTGTTAGGGGAACCCGCAAATGACTGATCCGCGCACGCTGATCCCGAAGCTGCCGAAGCTCGAGCTGTTCATCGACGGCCAGTTCGTCGCGCCGGAGAACGGAGCGACGATCCCGGTGCTCAACCCCGCCACCGGCGAGAAGATCTGTGACGCTCCGGCGGCCAGCGCGAGCGACGTCGACCGGGCGGTGAGGGCGGCGCGCAAGGCGTTCGACGCCGGCACCTGGCCCTCGATGTCGCCCGGCTCGCGTGCCCGGCTGCTGCGGAAGTTCGGCGAGCTGATCTGGCAGCGGCGCGAAGAGCTCGCTCTGATCGAGTCGCTCAACAACGGCAAGACCTTCAAGGACGCGGTGCGGGGCGACGTCGGCCCGGCGGCGGCGACGATTCAGTACTTCGCCGATCTCGGCACCCGGCTGGTCGGCGAGGTGCTGCCGGTCGCCGGCCCCTTCCACACCTACGCGCTGCGCGAGCCGGTGGGGGTGGTGGGCGCGATCGTCCCCTGGAACTACCCGACCTCGCTCGCCGCCTGGAAGCTGGGCCCCGCGCTGGCGGTGGGCTGCACGGTGGTGCTCAAGCCTTCCGAGCTCACCCCGCTGACCGCGCTCAAGCTGGCCGAGCTCGCCCAGGAAGCGGGCCTGCCTCCGGGCGTGCTCAACGTGGTGCCCGGCTACGGCGACCCGGCCGGCGAGGCGATCGCCCGCCACCCGGGGGTCGACAAGGTGAGCTTCACCGGCTCGGTGCGCACCGCCCGCCGGCTGCTCCACGCCTCGGCCGACACCAACCTGAAGCGGCTGTCGCTCGAGCTGGGCGGCAAGAGCCCGCAGCTGATCCTCGCCGACGCCGACTTCGACGCCGCGGTCGAGGCCTGCTTCTGGGGGATCTTCGGCAACAAGGGCGAGGTCTGTAACGCCGGCTCGCGGGTGCTGGTGCACCAGGACGCCTATGAGCCCTTCGTCGAGCGGCTGGTCACCCGCGCCAACAAGATGAAGGTCGGCGATCCGCTCGATCCGGCCACCGAGATGGGGGCCCAGATCTCCCAGCACCAGCTCGACACCCTGCTCGGCTACATC
>JAGSPQ010000860.1 GCA_018262385.1 Myxococcaceae bacterium
AAGGCAAGTTCCTCTGGCCCGGCTACGGCGACAACATGCGGGTGCTGAAGTGGATCGTCGATCGCGCCCACGGCACGGTCGGCGCGCACGAGTCGCTCTTCGGCTGGGTGCCGAAGGCGGGGCACATCGATCTCTCCGGGCTCGACATTCCCCAGGACCAGGTCGACGCCGCGCTGGCGATCAGTGAGAGCGAGTGGCGGGTCGAGCTGGACTCCCAGGCCGAGTTCTTCGCCCAGTTCGGCGATCGGCTGCCGAAGGCGCTCGAGCTCAACCGCCAGATGCTGCTGTCGCGGCTCGACTGAGCTTCGCCTGGGCTGGCGGTGGCTGCTGCGGTGCCCGTGGGGGGGTTAGGATTCCACCAGATCGTCCTCAGCGGCCACTCGCATCGCCGGTTGGTGCGCAGGCTTCAGGGGATCCTCTTCGTCAACGCAGGCACGCTCTTCCGCGAGCACGGGCCCTGCGTGGGAATGCTCGATCTCGAGGCGCGCACGATGCGGTACTTCGATTGGAAAGACGGCGCGCTGGTGGAGGCCGAGGCCCAGCCGCTGACTGCAACCCGCTGAGGGCTGACTCGTTGCCGAGGGGTGAATCGTTTTGGGCCGGCCGTGACTCTCTTCAGGTGTCCCACTCACGGGGCCACTGCCAGGAGTCGAAGGTGCTCTCGAAGCTGCTGCCGAAAAATGAACATGTCGTCGAGCGGGTGATTCGCGTCGTGCTCGGCCTGGTCCTCATCGCGCTGGTCTTCACCGGCCCGCAGACGCCGTGGGGCCTGCTGGGCCTGATTCCGCTCGCGACCGGCCTGCTCGGCTCGTGCCCGCTGTATACGTTGTTCGGGATCAGCACATGCGCGATGAAGAAGGTGACCCACAGCTGATGCAGGCAATCGCGGGCCGCGACGAGGCGGCCTTCGAGCAGCTCGTCCGCCGCCACGGGCCGCGCCTGCTGCGCTACTGCGAGCGCTTCTCGCCCGGCGGCACGGCGGCCGAAGACGCGGTGCAGGAGACGCTCGCGGCCGTCTGGGAGAACGCGGCCCAGTGGCGCGGAGGCGCGAGCGCGCGGGCGTGGCTGTGGTCGATCGCCCGCCACGCCCTCCAGCGCGACCGGCGAAAGAAGAGCGGCGAGCCGACCGAGCTCGAGCCGCTCGACACCCTGGCGGTGGAGGCGGGCTGGGGCGAGGCGGGGGCGCAGCGCAGCCTCGAGGCGGCGGTCGCCGATCGCGAGCAGGCCCAGCGCGCGCTGGGAGCGCTCGATTCGGGCGGGCGGGAGGTGGTGTGGTTGGTCGATGGCGAAGGGTTCTCGATCGAGGAGGCCGCCGAGGCGCTCGGCAGCTCGACCGCGGCGATCAAGAGTCGGCTGCACCGGGCGCGGTTGCGCTTCGTGGCAGCGTTGAGGAAGGAGGCCGCCGATGCAGGGTGAAAAGAACGTGGCGGGCCTGCAGTGCAGCCAGGTGCTGGCCCAGCTGAGCGACTACCTCGACGGGCGGCTGAGTCAGGCCGAGCGGCAGGCGCTCGAGGCCCACGTCGGCGGGTGCGATGTGTGCGAGCGGTTCGGAGGCGCGTTCGCCGCCACCGTCGCCGGGCTCAAGCGGCACCTCGCGCCCAGCGCCACCCCGGCCGCCGCCGACGAGAAGCTGGTGGCGATCCTCGCGCGGGTGAAGAAGGGGCGCTGAACGGCGGAGACAAGCATCGCCCCGTCAACCGATCAGGCCCGGGCAATCACCGTCTTGGGGCTGGCGTCGGCGTGTCCGAGCGCCTGCTCGAGCTGCAGCCGCACCGCGGCCGCATCGGCGTGGGTCAGCTCCGGAAGATCCAGCCGATCATCGATCGCCAGGATCGCCTGGGTCAGCGGGCGCAGCCAGGCGAAGTCCGGATCGAAGGTCACGATCCGCAGCATCTCGCCGGGGCCGACCCGGCCGTGGGCGACCTCGTAGCGGACGCGGGCCTGGTCGATCAGCCGCTTGTGAAGCTCGAGGGCCTGGGCGCGTACCGTCTTGATGTCGTGTCGTGGAGTCATGCCGCAACCTGCGCATGAATCGGCGCCGCGCCACCTTTGGCACTCGGATTGTTCAGAAGGCGTGACAATCCGCTGCACTGGGCGCGGGCGCACGGCACCGGGCGAAGCTGGCCGGTTCAGCTCTTCTGGGTGTCGGCCGCCGCCTGGCACTCCAGACAGGAGCTGGCTTCGGGCATCGCCGAGAGCCGCTTGAGGCTGATCCTTCCACCGCACCCGGCGCACTTGCCCCAGGTGCCCAGATCGATCCTGCCAATCGCGGCGTCGATCGCGAGCACCTCCAGGCGCTCGTTCTCGGAGAGCGAGACCAGCACCTCGGCGATGTCCTGGCTCGAGCTGCGCTCGCGCGATTCGTTGCTCTCCCGAAGCTCCTGCCCTTCGCGATCGTTGTGCTGGCTGCTGCGAGCCAGCTCGGCGCGGCGACTGACGAGCTCCGAGCGGGCTCTGGTGGCGGATCGGGTCTGCGAGATGGACATGGCGCGGGGGAGTGCAACCTGCAGACCGGCGGGCGGCTCGGTCTTCCTCCCCTCGGCCGCTCACCCGCTGCTGGGCTGAGAGCGGTGACAGACGCCTCAGCGCGACAAAACTCACCTGCGTCGACCGGCGCGGCGGGAGGTCACCTTGTCTGCGAGCCGGTCGAATTCGATCAGCGCGCGGCCACAGCGCCGCCGGGCGGCGTCGGTGCTCTCTTTCCTCCAGGTGGCGCGGCACAGGCGATAGTTGGCTTCGGCCGCGTTCCGCGCCGCGACCAGGGCAGCCACCTCCTCATCCTCGACCAGGGCTCGGCCCTTGAGCCGTTCGGCCTCGACGACCGCTGGCGAAAACCGGGCGCTGAAAGCCACCACGTTCTCACGGGCCCTGGCGTAGTCGGTTTCGCTCTGGGCCTTTCGCTCGACCAACGCCTGGCTGGCCCCACTGCGCGCCGCATCGAGGGCGTCGGGCTGCGTCTGACTGTCGACCGGATCA
>JAGSPQ010000861.1 GCA_018262385.1 Myxococcaceae bacterium
CGCCGCCCGCACCGCCGGCAGTTCCGCCGCCCGCGCCACCGGCAGTTCCGCCGCCCGCGCCACCGGCAGTTCCGCCGCCCGCACCGCCGGCAGTTCCGCCGCCCGCGCCACCGGCAGTCCCGCCGCCCGCGCCACCGGCAGTTCCGCCGCCCGCGCCACCGCCCGCGCCGCCGCCGACTGCGTTCCCTCCGTCAGATCGGCCCTGGTAGCCGGCCAGGGCCGTGTCGAGATCGCCGCACGCGGAGCCGACCAGCACCACCACGCCGAGCGCAAGCCACCTCATGGCAGGCTCCCGGCGACGCCGATCCAGCTGCCGCCTGGCGCAATCAACACGACGGGCTGAACGGGTTCGCGCTTTCCCAGGAAGAGCAGCGCGCCGGTTGCGATTCCTGCGGCGCCTACCGCCAGCAGAGCGATGCCCGCCCCCCGCTGGACACGTGCTGAAGCAGCCAGGCCCTCCGCATCGGGCAGCGAATTCGGAGGCGCCGAGGTGAGGCGATCCGCCGCGCCGAAGCTGCTGACCAGGAACCCCGCCCCGATCGCGGCCGCGACAAGCCCTCCGCCGGCAGCCGCGATCGGCAGCCACCGGGGGGGTGACGAAGCCTGGGCCGTGGCCACCACTTCTTCGGGAGGACCGAGCAACTGCGCGCGAAGCTCGAGCGCAGCAGCGTCGAGCCGATCGATCAACGCAGCCTCGTCATCGGCTTGAACGGAAATGGCGCCCATCGACGAGGCGTCGCGGGCGCTGAGCACCTTGACCGTGATGTCGATGCGCTTGCCGAACTTCGCCACGGTGCCGCGCAGCACCCCATCGACCCCGAGGGCCTGCGCCAGCTCGGCAGCGCAGCTGGTCGCACTCTCGCCGCAACCCATCAACTCGCGCTGGCGCTCGATCCCCAGCACCGCGGCAATTTCAGCGGAGGTCGTGATCTTGATCCTCGAGCCACCGAGCTTCTGCGCGAAGCGCTCGAGGTAATACGCAGCTGTCTGCTGCTCGATGTTGTGACTCGTCACGTCCGGCGCAGCCAGCGTGAGCGAGTGCGGTGCAGCGGTCATCAGCGCGACACTCAACCCCACCCCGAGCATCATCATCCGCCTGTTTTAGGCGCGAACGATGGCCCTGTCAGCCGGGGGATGCTCGCGCGCTGTTAGAACGGCTTCACCTCGAGGGCGCTTCGATCCTTCCGGCGACGATCCGCAGCTGCCTCGGCAGCGGCAGCGACGCGAGCGGATCGGGCAGTGCGGCGATCAACGTCCGCCCTTCGCTGACCTGCAGCAGCAGCCGGGCGATCTGCCCCTCGGTGACCGGGTCGAGCCCGGCGAACGGATCATCCGCCAGCAGCACCTGGGGCCGGGCGACGATCGCGCGGGCGATCCCGGCGCGCTTCTTCATCCCTCCCGACAGATCTTCCGGCCGCTTCCCGGCGGCGGCCAGCAGCCCGACCTGCTCGAGCACCTCGTGCGCCCGCCGGGTCGCCTCGGCGTCGGCGACTCCGCGCTTCTTCAGCGGCAGCCGCACGTTGTCCAGCACCGACATCGAGTCGAACAGCGCATCGGTCTGAAACACGAACCCGAACGCCGCCTGGGCCTCGCGGCGCGCCTCCTCGCTCAGCGAGGTGACGTGGGCGTCTCCCCACCGCACGTCGCCGCGGGTCGGCAGCACCAGCCCGGCGAGGACCTTCAGCAGCGTCGTCTTCCCGCCGCCCGCCGGGCCCCACAGCACCGCCTGGCTCCCGGCGGGCAGCTCGAGGCAGACGTCGTCGAGCGCCACCACGTTCCCGAACGACACCGACACCGACTTCAGGCCCAGGTCCAACGGCTCAGCGCCCCTTGCCGAACAGCCGGGTGAGCGAGACCTTCTTCACGCTCTTCCCGAAGACGTACCAGGTCATCATCATCCCGAAGAGGAAGCTGGCCGCCACCACCGCGAACAGCCCCAGCAGCGGCACGCCGCCGATCGTCCACTCCTTGCTGGCGAAGCTGATGAACGCTCCGACGATCAGCCCGCAGGCGCACAGCCCGAAGAACGAGATCACCGCCAGGGCGCGCAGGGTCTGGTTCAGCTCGTTGAGCTGGGCGGCCTTGATCGTGACCGAGAACTTCCCCGCCTCGAGATCGAGCAGGATCTGCGACAGCTGCATCGGCAGCTCGCTCGCCGCGGACTGAAGCCGGTTGAGCGTCTTCAGCATCCCGCCCTGCAGTTGACTGGGGTCGAACCGATCGGTGAGCAGGTGCTTGGCATAGGGCAGCGCCACCTCGCCGATGTTCATCTTCGGGTAGAGGGTGCGCAGGATCCCCTCGGTGGCGATCGAGGCGCGCGAGAGGATCGCGTACTCCTTCGGCACCCGGATCCGGTACTTCACCGCCAGGTCGAGCAGATCCCGCATCAGGGTCTTGGCGTTGATCTGCGACAGCTCGGTCGGCAGGTACTGGCCGATGATCGCCTCGATGTCGTTCTTGAAGCCGAGCAGGTTGGGGCGGGTGTCGGGCGAGCCGAGCCGGTAGAGCAGCCGCGCCACCGAGTCCGAGTCCTTGATCGCCACCGCGACGATCAACGAGACCAGGGTGTCGGCCATCTGCTTGGTGATTCGGCCCACCAGCCCGAAGTCGATCATCCCCAGCACCGGCTGCTCGGGCGGCTCGCCGTCGAGGATCAGCAGGTTGCCGGGGTGGGGATCGCCGTGGAACAGGCCGTCTTCGAACAGCTCCTTGAACCCGTTCTCGAGGAGGTTCCTCGCCAGCAGCTGCTTGCCCGCCTCGGGCATGCTGGTCATCGCCTGCGACAGCTTGGTCCCGTGGAGGTACTCCATCGTCAGCACCCCGCGGGTGCTCAGCTCGTCGTAGACCTTCGGGATCCGGATCCCTTTTCGCCCGACGTGGTTGTTGAAGAAGGCGCGGATGTTGGCCGCCTCGTTGAGGAAGTCGAGCTCCTCGTGAATCGCGCGGTCGAACTCTTCGACGATCCCGGTCGGGGTG